>NZ_JBFHKV010000655.1:0-4890 GCF_041595215.1 Stieleria sp.
AAACCGGTGCGGCCACGTAAAAGCTCGTCAGCCGGGAACCTTCCGCCGCCATCTGATCGATTCGGGGTGTGCTGACGTGCTTGCCACCGAAGCAACTGAGGTCGCCATAGCCCTGGTCATCGGTGAAGATCACCACGAAATTTGGCTTGCGGTCGTCCGCCCGGACCGGTAGAGCAAACAGCCCGCTCAACGCTGCGATCACCAAGATGGGTAGGACGCTGGATTTCAAATTCAATGACATTTGATGTCTCTCTTTGGGCTGGTCATGATCGTCGCTCTACTTGGGTGTCCGCGGCGCGTTCAGCCATTGCTCAAGCTGATCCGTTAATGAGGCGACCAGATCAGGATGGTCGTCGATGATGTTTCGCTGCTCGTTGGGGTCGGCTTCCACGTCAAACAATTCCACCGGCTGTCCACGCAGTGCGAGCAGTTTCCATTTTCCCCGCATGGCGACTTCGGTGGCAAACGGTTTGGGTTTCGGATAGTGGCGTTGAAGGTGCTTGTACAGATCAAGCTGCCAGAACACGGTCCCCCTGGCGTCGACGCTCGGCGCAGGCCCGCCCTTGAGATGAGGCAACAGACTCATCCCATCGAGCGGCAATTCGCTTGGCAGTTCGACTCCGGCCGCATCGCAGAACGTCGGCAGCAGATCGTTGGTGTGGCCAAACGCGTCGGAAGTCTGACCACTTGGAATCGCCGCCGGCCACCGCACCACCATCGGCACACGAATTCCCCCGTCGTGCAAGTCTGTCTTGCCGCCCTTCAGTTCGCCGAGATAGCCTTCAAACGCTGCTCCGTTGTCGCTGGTGAAGAGCACGAGGGTGTTGTCCGCGATCCCCAATTCGTCGAGTTTTGCCAAAAGCAGACCGACTTTGGCGTCCATGTGTTCGACCATCGATCGGAAGCGATGCTGGTCATCGCTGATGCCGTCGGCCGCCGTGGCGGACCAGTGCGGCTCTGGAGCGGGCTCGTAGGGCTTGTGGGGAACGAGCCACCACAGATTGATGAAAAACGGTTTCTGGTCGGCCGAGAATTTCTCGATCAGCTCCATCGCATAATCGCCGTTTGCATCAGTCAAGTGTTTTGAATGATAGGTGTCGTCCTCGCCGACACGCAGATCGTTGCGCAGCAGCACCGTTCCGCCCTGTCGAAAGAGCGTTCGCTCGCGACCCATGCGACCGCGCAGGGGCTGCTGCTCGATTTGCGTCTGATAGAACTGGAACCCGTGCTGTCGCGGGCCAGGCTGATTGTCCAGCCGTCTTCCCTGCTGGTCGACATGCAGGCCACCGAGATGCCACTTGCCGACGTGTGCGGTGTTGTAGCCCGCGTCACTCAATAGTTCCGCCACCGTCGTCGCCGATTCAGGCAGCCACCGATTCACATCGTTGAAATGCTTCGTGATACCGAATCGCAGCGGATACCGACCGGTCAATACCGAAGCTCGCGTCGGCGAGCACACCGCTGATCCGGCGTAAAAACGCGTCAGCCGCGCCCCTTCGCTGGCGAGTCGATCGAGGTGCGGCGTCTTGACGGCGGGGCTGCCAAAACAAGACAGGTCTCCGTAGCCCAGGTCGTCTGCCAATAGCAGAATGATGTTGGGCTTCTCGCTCGCATGGGCCATACCGACCGAGCCGAACAGCGCAGACAGCAGCACCAGACAAGTGACGGTCGTGCGGACACAACCCAACCTCGACCTATTCATGACGTTCTCAACTCTCATTTCAGACTTTCTTTGCCAACGTGTCGTTTGATGTGAACCGGCTTAATCGAGGTGGGTGACGACGACGTAGTACGCGCCCAACTCACCGTCCTTGATTTCAAAATAGGGGGCGAGCTGATGCGAACCCTTTTTGAGTTCCGTGACGAAGCGGACTTCTTCGGCATCCGTCTCGACCGGCTTGCGGTCAAGATCCTTGCCGTCCAGTCGCAGCACACCGTGGGTCGCACCGACGGCAACTCCGGGCGTGGTGCGAAACGCCTTGGTGGCTCCTGGGACGTTGTCGCCGGCGGCAAGCGGTGCGTTGATCGCAGTTCCCGACTCGACCGGCCAGCGGCGGAGAGCGATTTGGTACTTGCCATCTTGGATCACCTTGACCGCCCAGTGGCCCTTGTGGACGAGTTCTTTGGAGTTCTGCAGTTCAATCGCCGCGCGGATCGATCCTTGGTGCCACGGGGGATAAATCTCCTGGATCCAGTCGTGGGCGGTCAGGCTGACAACGGGGTGTTCGGGATGGCCGAGGTAAATTTCGGTCGTTTGCGAGAACGTCGGTTCCAATTCCGCCCACCACTGTTCGTAAAACTCTCGCATCTTTGCGACGACTTCGGGGCGTTTCTTGGCGATGTTGTTCTTTTGTCCCGGGTCGGCGGCGATGTCGTACAACTCTTTGCCGTTGATCAGCCGATACTGTTGCGACATGACCGACGAACCCCGCCATTTGATCGGATCGCGAACGCGTTGCGAATCGCTGATGACAAAGCGTTCGGGCCAATCAACGTCTTGGGTCGGATCGAGCAAGCTGGCGATCGAGACGCCATCAAAGGTTACCGATTCAGGCTTTGGTACACCGGTCATGTCGAGCAACGTTGGGACGATGTCGACGGCGTGGGTGAGTTGGTCGACCTGATGCTGCTTGGTCAGGCCACCGGCCGGCCAATGCACAAAGAACGGCACGCGGTGGCCGCCGTCATACGGGCTTCCTTTGCCGGCACGCATTCCGGCATTGTAGATCTTTGCTCCGCTGGCCGTCCCGTTGTCCGTCGTGAAAATGAAGATGGTATTCTCAGCGATTCCGAGTTCTTCGATCAGCTCACGGGTCTTGCCAACATTGTCATCGATGTTGGTGATCATTCCGTAGAACGCGGCGATGTTGTCGGATTGGTCAGGATACAGATCGAGGTATTCCTGCGGGCAATGCAGCGGGCCGTGCGGTGCGTTGGTTGAAATGTAGGCAAAGAACGGTTGCTTCTGTTTCGCACACGAGCTGATGAAGTCGGAGGCCCGAGAAAAGAAGACGTCGGTGCAGAAGCCTTTGGCCGGAACGATTTCACCGTTGTGGAAGTAGGAGCCGTCGAAATAGGCGTTGTCCCAGAGGTCGGGCGTTTGGCCGACACCGCCGCCGCCGTGTCGAAAGACCTCGGTGAAACCACGGTCCTCCGGTCGATAGGGATAGTTGTCGCCGAGATGCCATTTCCCGAACATGCCCGTTTCGTAGCCGGCGTCGGCGAACATCTGGCCGACGGTGACTTCGTTTTCACGCAGCATCGAACGCCCCATGATGGTGTGCCAAACGCCGGTGCGGTTCGTCCAGTGGCCGGTCAGCAGCGAGCAACGCGTGGGGGAACACGTCGGGGCGACGTGGTAGTCCCGCAGACCGGAGCTTTCCGATGCCAACTTGTCGATGTTTGGCGTCTTGATAATCGGGTTCCCGGTGCATCCGAGGTCGCCGTAGCCCTGATCGTCCGACATGATCAGGATCACGTTCGGACGAGCGGCCTGGACCGCAGGGACGAGCCCCAATGACAACGTCGAAAGCAACGCAACAGCGAAACAGGCAATACCAGAGGTGTTCATCGTCTTCAATTCCGGAGGGGCAAACGTTTTCATGGGTGCTGGTTTTTGAATGGGTTGGGTGCGGGCGAGAGTCGTGGATCTTTGCTACGGAGTCGCGTGTTCGGTGTTGCGCAATCCGATTTGGGACAGGTCGATCGGGACGATGCCCATTTCCAGTGCGGGAGATCCCGGCTTGAATCGAAAGTCTCCGTTCTCCGGGTCGACGAACATCGGGTCCGTCGCCCGACTGTTGGCGTCCACTCCATCACCTTGCTGTTTTTTCAGCATCTGTTTCGCCAGTTCCGGATCGGTCGAGCTGTAGTAGATGTTGAAATCGGTATCGGCATCCTTCGCTCGCGCCAGTTGCCGCCCTCTGCTGTCCTCGGTCTTGCGTCCTTTCCCAGGAGCCAATTCATCGATGAAGACCGTTTCGTTGCCCATGGAATAAAAGATGTTTCGCTTGATCACGGCACCGTCCATCGGCCCTTCTCGCAACGACAGGTAGTAGCCTCGGGGCGGCGAGAGGATGTCGGCCACGATGTTGTTTTCGGCGCGATTGTTCAGTTTTAAAATGATCCCCTGCGCCATGCACTTGTAGATCAGGTTTTCCGCGATCAGCGTGTCACGCTGGCCACCGTCGGTGCGAATCGCTGCCTGCATCAGCATCGGGGTCACCAAGTGGTGGATGTAGTTGCGGCGGATCACATTCCCGGCACCCGCGCCGCGAATGTAGATTCCGTTGCCGTCGCCCATGGTTTCCATCACGTGATGAATCTCGTTGGACTCGATCGTGTTGTCACGAGAGTGAAGGAAGGGGCGAACATCGTCGAGCGTCGGATTGCGAGGCACGTCACCGACTTCGTGCTTTCGGATGGTTCGACAAAGCTCTCGTCCGTTTCTGTCGAAGAAGTGGGACATGAAACCAGAGACGATGATTCCACAGTACGGCATGTCGTGAATCAGGTTGTTCGCCACGCGATTGTTGCCGCTTTGCCAGACCATGATTCCGGGCGAATGCAGGTAGATGCGTCCCAGGTGATGGATGTGATTGTTGAACACGAGGTTGTTGCGATTGACATCCTTGGTGCCCGGACCGTAGCCGCAAAGCAAGATGCCGGCTCCTCCCATGTGCTCGATATGGTTGCCGGAGATTTTGTTTTCCTGGCCGTGCAGGTCCACGCGGATCGCACCGCTGCCGCTATGGGCAAAACGACAGTTTTCGATCATGCAGTTCTCGGCGCCGCGAAGACGAACCAACGCGTTGGCCTTGTCATGCATGTCCCAATCGTGTTGCAGTCCCGCATCGTCAGCGGTTAGCTGATAGCGTTCGCCGTGCATGA
>NZ_JBFHKV010000656.1:0-4888 GCF_041595215.1 Stieleria sp.
CCAGCGCAGGTTGGTGTCCAGCCTTCAGGCGCATCCCCACGCGCTGCGAAGCAGCAAGACGGGCGACGCGAAACTTAATAGACGATGGCCGATTCGACGCGGTAGGGCTGCAGCTTGGTTTCGCCCTTTAGCCCGGCCAAGTGAATCAGGAACGAACACCCCAAGATCTCGGCCTGGCAGAGTTCCAGCAGTTTGCAACAGGCCTGCATCGTGCCGCCGGTCGCGAGCAGGTCGTCGACGATGATCACCCGCTGACCGGGAAGCACGCCGTCGATGTGGACGTGCAACTCGTCACTGCCGTACTCCAGGTCATACGAATGGGAATGCGTTTCAAAGGGCAGCTTGCCGGGTTTTCGAATCGGCACGAACCCGGCGTTCAAGTGCAGCGCCAACGGCGCGGCAAAGATGAATCCCCGCGCTTCGGCGGCGGCGACCACGTCGACCGTTTCTCCGTCGAACGGTGCCGCCATGGCTTCGGTGGCAGCCTTGAAGGCCTGGGGGTCGAGCAGCAACGGGGCGATATCGCGATAGATGATCCCTGGCTTGGGAAAATTGGGGATGTCGCGGATGAAACTTTTTAGATCAATCGTCATCAGATGGTCTTGAGCGTGTCGAGATGAAATTCGCCTAGTCGTTGCTAGACATCCCGCTGGCAGCCATGCGGCTCGACGCGATCAGATCGCGGTGGTGGTACCACAAGCGATGCAACGAGATGAACAGGAACGCGTTGGCCACGAGCGAGCATAGCAAGAAGACGTTGACGTAGGGGTTGGATCTGCCGATCGCACCCGCGATCCCTGCCTGGTCGGCCGACGGCGGGCGGTTGCTCTGGCTGGGGTCTCGTTGGCCCGGGTCTCGCTGACCGCCGCCGCCCGCGGCTCCTGTGCCGGCAAGGTTGGGCCGATCCGCCGCGCTGACGCCACCGACAGGCGGTCGCAACGACCCCGCCGCCGTGACTCCATTGCCGCCGAGCAAACGGTCGCTGGCACTGGGCTGGCCCAGCGATGAATCAGCCGGCAGCGCCGAGCGGACGCGCTCGGCTTCCAGTTTAGCCAGGCGCTCTTCTTCCATGCGACGTTTTCGACCGATCGTCAGCTCCCACTGAGTTTCCTCATCCACACGCTCGCCAAATCGATCCAAGACATAACGTTCCTTGTCGATCGGATTGCCGTACTTGTCATAGGACCACGCCCCTGGCGGCAATCCATCGATGTCTTTCTGGGACAAGCGCGGATCCACGTCGGTCCTGCGCGTAGAATTGTCTTCTGAACCCCAAGTGCCGCCACCCGTCGTGGTGGTGAGGCCATCAAGACTGGCCAAACGCGGATCCATCCCCGCCAATCCGCCCGGTTGAGACGTTCCGGCCGGTGGTTGAACGCCTGGCAGGTTCCATCCCGCCTGTCCACCCACCCCGATACCTCCGGCCGACCAGCGCCCCGGTGCGGCCGCGTTGGCTGTCGTTTCGGCACTCGCCTGAGCCGCTTGCTGTTTCGCCAAATACTCTCGATAGCTGGCGTACAGGTCGTTCACGAAAGCCTTGTCGCCCATCCGCGGATCAGTCGGTTGGACCCCAAACAATTGCCCTAGCTGAGCAATCTGTTCGTAGGTCCAACTGGAAGGCACACTGGGAGGCGTCGTGCTGGTCGCCCCGTTACCGCTGGTCGCACCAGTCGAGGTCATCGAGCGGGGATCGGCCGCAGGGAATCCCAATGCCGAACCACCGGTCGCGGTTTGCCGCGATGCCGCCCCACCGGACAGGCTTCCCGGATACAAGAGGTCTTGCTGCGCCGTCGTCCTGGTCGAGTTTTGTCCAAAGTTTTGGGAACCGAAATTTTGCGAACCGAAATTTTGGGAATTGGCGGTCTGGGGAGACGCGGCGTTTGAATTGGTTCGGTTGTTGGCATTGAAGACCGACAGATCGTAGTTGGCTTCTTGAGCGGTCGGTGGGCCGTAGACGGGACGGTTTGTCGGACTCGGCGACGCCGTGGCCGGATTCCGTGCGAACTCGCTGCCGAACGTGGCGTTGGATCCCGCCGTGTTGCCTTGGTCTGGCAACCGAACGCCGGACGGTAGACTGCCAAAGCCTCGCGATGCCCCGCTGCCGGCGCTGCTTGTCGATCCCGTCGACTCTCGCGCGTTCGCCATCAATTGAGCTTCGCGACTTTGCGGATCCTGGGTGGCACCGACCGTTGCAATCGTGTTTCGGTTTGGGTTGCTGCGGAGGTCGTTGGGCAACGTCGGAGACGACTGGCCGCCAAACGCGGTGGAACCCACCGGCTCGGTCGTCGGTCGCTTGACCCCGGACGTCGTCTCGGAAAGCCAGGCACGATCGCGGGAGGTTGTCGGATCGGTCGTCGGGCCACCGGCTCGAGGCCCCACACGTTGTGTGTCGACTCCGCCGGTAAAATTCGGCAAGCTCATCGAAGCCGATCCGCCGGCGCCACGCGACGACTCCGCGGGCGATCCGAAACCGCCAGAAAGCGACGACGGAATTTCAAATCCGCCGCTCGGCCCCTGCGCCACAAGCCGGGCAGGCGCGATCTGGAGGATCGAGATCAGTGCGGCAACGGCGACCATCAAATAACGAATGGTTTCGCCCATGACATTCTTCCCTGAACAAACGATTGGACTTCAAATCCGTTTCACGGCCAAACCCGATGAGCTGAGCTCCAAATAAGACCACCAAAACAGAACGCTAAACAGCTCAGACGCATTTCCGGCGCGTGTTTCATGACAAGGTAACGGCAGCGGCGGCCAAACGTAAAGAGAGGTTTCACGCCAGCTGCCCGGCGAAACGTTCGCCGCAGTGCTCTTCGCCGACCGCGGCAGGCTGAACCAGTGGATTCGCAGCTGCCTTGCGGATTGATACATTGCAATCATTCTGCAAACGCCACTCCAACGGGCCGCCCGAGCCAAATCCGATGAAGCTTCTGCAACTTCCCTACCTTGCCGTTCTTGTCATCCTGGCCGGATGCAATTCGACGCCCGCGCCGTCACCCGACGGCGGCACGCCCATTCAGGTCCAATTGAACTGGTATCCCGAAACCGAACACGGGGGATTATTCCAAGCTCTGGCCGACGGATCTTATCATGCCGAGGGGTTTGACGTGACGGTCCAGCCGGGGGGGCGGGCCACACCGATCGGTCCCGAACTGGCCTTGGAGCGTGCTCAATTCGCGATCGCCAATGCGGACGACGTGATCATCTATCGCCAACAAGGAATCGACGTTGTGGCGGTGATGGCCGCGATGCAAAACCACCCGCGTTGCATCCTGGCCCGCAAGGACAGCGGCGTGGAATCGTTTGCCGACCTGAAGGGCAAAACGCTGCAACGCCAGGCCGGACGCGCGTTTGTCGAATTCATGCGTTCCAAAGGGATCTTGGACGGGGTCAAGGAAGTGCCCTACCACGGCAGCATCGCGTCGCTGGTCGGCGATCCCAATATCGTGATCCAAGGTTACAGCTGTGCCGAACCCCTGCTCGCCGAACAGCAGGGGGTGCCGGTCAACACCTTGATGGTCAGCGATCTCGGGTTCAATCCCTACTCGAGCGTTCTGGTGACGACAGGAAAACTGATCCGCGAGCAACCCGATCTGGTTCGGCGTTTCGTCGCAGTCACGCGTCAGGGCTGGCGCGACTATCTGACCGACGGCAGCCAAGGCAACGCAGCGATCTTGACCGTCAACGAAGAAGGCATGACGCCTGAAGCACTCAAGTTCGGAGCCAAGGTGATGCGCGAGCTGGCGATGCCGAACGCGGCGGGTGTGGAAACGGTCGGCACGATGACCGCTCAGCGATGGAGCGAACTGTTCGAACAGCTCACCGCGCTCGATCTGGTCGACCCAAACAAGGTCCGTGTCGAAGACTGCTACACACTCGAATTTGTAGATTGAGTGAAGCAGGTGGCAGCGGGCGATCCACGACAATGCGACTCTTATTCCCCGCTCGTGGCTTATCGCCTGGACGGGCTCTTGGACATCAGCCCCACGTCCCACTCCACCTTCCATTTTCGGTTGCGGTAAACCATCTCTTGCAACGAATCCAAGTCTTCGGGATTGGTCACATAGCCGTGAACCGACAACCGCTCATCGGTCTGCAGCGGCGGCGCGTGATAGGAGATCGTGACCAGTTCGTATTGCGACTTGGATTTCACTTGAGACCGCAAACGATTCGCCTCGCGGACGCGGGCGCGCGTTTCGTGAAGACCGTTTCGATACGAATCCACTCCGATCACGATCCCGGTCAGTGTCGCGATGACAATCACCGCGGTCATGATCCGGCGTTCGTTGGTCCTTGTTTTTCCGCGTCGAAAATACCAGATCACCGCTTCGAAAATGGCGATCCCGAACGTCGCCCCAAACCCGAAGGCGGCAACCGGGCCGAACAAGTAGTATCCCAAAGCGACGAGCAGCAAGTTCAGCGCTGTCGCGCCGACGCAGATCATCAATTTGAAACGTGGTGATTGCATGGAAAAGGAAACCCTCTTGCCCTGCAACCTACTCGCAGGACACCCAATCGACTTCAGTGACACCACCCTGCAGATGAGATGACAGGCGAAAAACACTTTCGCGCAGAATGGGTGCTCATCAGGGTGAACGCGATAACCCTGTGCTACAGCCGCAATAAATGTTTGGGATCGCGAGGGAAAACGGGGAAAAACCCGTTATCGACAAAGAGGATTGCCCATCTAAACCCAACAAACCGTTCGCCGAGGGCAACGGCCGCACGTTTTGAGGGTTTGCCCCCATACCCCCAAAGCACTCGAATTCTACGTCAGCTCAATGTTCGCGTAGTGGACGAGGCGACGAGTCCTCTGTAGTGGGCGAGGCGACGAGTCCTCTGCAGTGGACCAGGCGACGAGTCCTCTGTAGTGGGCGTTTTGGCAGAG
>NZ_JBFHKV010000657.1:0-4885 GCF_041595215.1 Stieleria sp.
CGTCTGATCCGCCCGCTGACCGCATGATGCTTGACTTGGTCGTCATCGGTGCCGACCAACCGCCGCTTTCGCAAGACGAGTTATTGCCGCCCGGCGTGATCGATGCCGCCGGCCGCGGTGAGCTTGAAATCATCCATGAAACCGAACTCTGGCAGCGACTGGGACTGTTCGATGTCGGACGCTCCGCCCAGCGTTTTTACACACCGGTCATGCTGGCGGACTTGTTGGGGGTTTCGGTCCGCGTGATCCGGCGGTGGCACCGCAGGGGCCTGATCACTCCGGTGACGACGTTGCACAAGCTGCCTTACTTTGACTATGCGGAGGTGGCGACTGCGAAGCGTCTAGCCGGATGGATCTCTGCCGGTGCGAGTCCCGCGGCGATCGAACGTCGACTGGTGGACCTGGTTCAAGTGCTCCCCAATATCCGCCGTCCCCTCGATCAGCTTTCCATCTTGGTCGAGGGAAAGCACGTGCTGTTGCGACAAGGCGATGGCCTGGTCGAGCCTGGCGGACAGATGCGGTTCGATTTTGATGCGCTCGAAAGCGACGGGGAATCGACGCCGGAGGTGTTGGCGTTTGAACCGCCCGACCAACCGCCGATGCTGCGCGCGGTCAGTACCGCCGAACACGATCCGATCCTGCTGGCTGCTTATCAAGCCGAAGATGAGGACGATCTGGAAACCGCGATCGATTTGTACCACACCATTCTGGCCCGCGACGGAGCACGTGCTGATGTCAGTTTCCAGATCGGCGAGCTGCTTTATCGCATGAACTTTTTGATCGCGGCGCGCGAACGCTACTACAGCGCGATTGAAATTGATCCGGAATTCGTCGAAGCCCGCGCCAGCTTGGGCGCCGTGCTGGCCGAACTCGGTCAACTCGAGTTGGCCGTCGCCGCGTTACGCGGTGCCCTGTCGATGCACGACGACTACGCCGACGTCCATTACACGCTCGCCAAAACGCTCGATCGCATCGGCGATGACCTGCAAGCCCTCCAGCATTGGCAACGCATCCTGCAACTCGCCCCCGATAGCCCTTGGGCGGCGGAAGCGAAAGAGAGGCTGGGGGTTTAGAGACAGATGGTGGGAAGGGAGACAGGAAAATGGGTGACAAGAAAATGAAACCCGGTGAGTGATCTGGCGATGGCGCAACGTCATCATCGTTCTGCCACCCCATCGTTTTGCCCCATCGACGGAAATCCGCATCACGGCGAGTAGGCCGCATCAAGCGCTCCCCCAAAACAGCATTCGACAAATTCTGAAAAGAGTCAGCAACGAATCCCTGCACGCGACGAAAACCAAAGATCACGCATGCGATCGCATTCTAAACGGGGAATTCAACGTGAGCTGGTCCTACGACAGTGCAAGCCAAGTGTGGCGCTGCACCAACTTTTCGGATTTGCAGTACGCCGAAATCAATAACTTTGCCGAATACGGCCAACCCGTCAGCCCTTATCAGTCGGGTTACGACCACGACCACGTTCCCGATTTCGGCAACGTGGTGATCGAAATGCCGCAGGCTGCGGTGATGAACAGCGGCTACGGCGAGAACATCACGGCGCTCGATTTCCCGCTGGTCAACCATTTCTTGGACAACGGCGTGATGATGGGTGACACCCGTTACATGCCCCAAGTGGTCGAACGCGGTGCCGATGCCATCTTGTCAGCCATCGGCGCGATCGATCGATTGCCGTCGGGCCGGCACCAGTTGGGGCACCTGATTGCTCGGGGAACCGTGCGAAACCGGGATCGGTTCATCTCAACCAACCTGTACGGTTGGGGGGACTACGGCATCACGTCGGGCAGCATTTCGGCCGGTGACGCAGCCTACATTCACGGCACCGTCAGCTTTGCCTTGAAACGCAACACCGTCTTCGTGGTGACCTCGGCGGAACGCCGCGTGGAAGCAGAGATCGGTGCCGGTGACGACAACTGGGATTTCAATTCCAGCACCATCAACCCCGTAATCAACGCGACCGTGGCCACGTTGCTCGGCCCGGACCACTACAACCTGACCGCCCCGATCCGAATTCAATTCCGTGGTACCGGTAAACGCATGGTCGCTTCCAAGCGACTGTGAGTGGGACGAGCATGTTGGTATGCATCGCATACCCTATGACGGCTAAGTTAAGCGTCGTTTCCGAGTGCTAACCTGCCGGTGAACCCTTCTCGCTAGACCATTCCCCAACGCCGTCGTAGAAACCACTCCGCCGACAACATCCCGGCGAACAGGGTGAACACCAACCAGCCGCTTGCGGGCCCATCGCCCAAGCGATTCTTTTCGATCACCGGCGTTTCGGCACTGCGGCGTTTTTGGGCGATCGCATCGATCAACGCATCGATCTGTTGCGGATCGAACGAGGCACCGCCGTGGTCGGAGGTCAGGTCAGCCAACTGTTTCAGGTACACCGGATCGGCCATCGGTCGCGCCAGTTCGCGACTGGTTTCGGTCACTTGAAATGCGACTTCATCGGGCTCGATCGATTCGTCACTGGCCCGAACGACAAGCTTGTAAAAGCCCGGTTCCAATTTTGGAATCGTCCCGCTGATCCTCGGTTCGCCGCTGGCCGTTGCGGTCACATCCAGTGACGTTTCATTGCCTTGATCATCGACCACCGTCGCAGAAAGTGTCACCTCGGTCGCGGTCTCACCGACACGCATCAGCCTGGCGCGAAACTCCGGGCCGCGGTCAGATTCGAATCGCCGCAGGTCCAGTTCTGCGATCAAGCGATCGCCGCTGGATTCTTCGCGCGACATCAGCCACAACATCAACTGGCGCCAGAACCGTTGATGGGCTTCCGCTTTCCCCGCCCGCCACCAACGATAGGTTTCATCGATCGCCAATGACGCGACACGGCCCTTGCCGTAGCCGCCGATCACCAACAGCGGCTGTTGCTTGTCGGTCGCTAGCAACGTTTGCACCCCGGCGGCGGCCTTGGCACCGATCAATCGGTTGGCGCCGGACAGTTCGGGCAAAGACGACCAAACCGAAGCGGGATCTCGTCCGCCCAGATCAACGATGGGGTGCCGCCGGGCGACTTCGATTTTGATCGGTCCGGGAATCTGCGCCGCTGATCGCGCCGCCCGTTCCGCCGCGCTCATCACACCGCGCGTCGGTTGGCGACGTCGCGACGGATCCATTTTGATCGGCAGCACGTCGGCCAATGCTCCGTCAGCGTAGCCGCCGGTGCCATAGGTCTGCAGTCCGCCGAGAGTGATCAGGCCGGCGCCCTGGCTGACCCGCTCGGCAAGTTGTTTCAACTGTGCATCGCCCAAGGCACTGGAGTCCAGATCGCCGATGATGAAGATGTCGTAGCGTCCCGGTTTTAAGACGGCGTCCAGCGAAACCGGCCAGGTTCGGTCACCGCGAATGGGGGCGTAGTCCAGTTCCAGATCCGGGAAACGTCGCAGGGACCGTCGCAAGAACGTTTGCTCCGGCCGCCCGGGGCCTTCTAAGATCAAAATACGACCGCCGCCTTCACGGACATCGACAAACGCCGTTTGAGCGTTGTTGCTGGTCACCCATTCGCCGTCTTGTGCGGCCGCTTCCACTTGCAAGCGATACAGCCCCGGCGCGGGAGCCGTCATTGGGATGGTCAGCGCGACGGATTCACGAGCGCCGCGGGGATCGATCTGGCGTGACCTCGCTTCGGTCTTGGTTCCCTCTGCATCGATCCAAGAAACGGTCACGGGGATTTGTCGATTCGCCAAACCACTGGCCTCGACCGTCACGGAGACATCGAATTGATTGCCGGCAAACAATTGAAAACTGTCCGGCAGATTGGACAGTGCCACGTCACGAGCCGAGGCGTCGGTGCTGGGCGGCCCGATCGGGACCGTCCACAGCGGAACCGCCAACGCATCGAGCACTTCGGCGCCGCGCCGGGCGGCGGTACTTTGGTCCGCCGTCTGATTGTCGGAATCCGCGACCGCCGTTTGCGTGCCGTCACCGAACAAGACGACGCCCGCCATCGGTTTGCCGGCGGCTGCATCGATGGCGCCCTGCATCGCCAACCCCAGGTTCGTTTCATCGCCGGCCGGTTTCATGGAGTCCATGGCATCGGCCAGTCGCGCGATCTCATCGCGTTGCCTGGCTTGGGCGATCGATTCGGATCGGGAATCATAGCGGAGCAGTTGCACTTCCAGCATTTCATCCAGCGTGCCGACTTCCGACAACAAGCGTCTTAGCGCCGTTTGCTGGCTGGTCCATCGATCCGCCCCGTCCCCGTCGGGCAGCGACATGCTGCGTGAGGTATCGACTGCAACGACCAGCGTTGCCGCTGCGGGGCGATTGTCGGTTCGTACCACCGTCGGACGCATCGCGGCGATCAACAGCACGATCGCGGCTAGGGATCGCAGCAAGATCAACCACTTTCGCTTGCGGGGATCGTCCGTCGGCGGCGTGACCAGCGTGATCACCGCGGCGATGGCGATCATTGCCGCCAGTGCAACCCAGATCGATCCATACAGCGGTTCCAGGGTGAATCGTGTCATGCCGCCGATCTCCGCCTCGTCGAGCCGGACTTTGCCGCCGGCGAGCGACGATAAAATCGGTTGCCCAACACTTGTTCCAGCATGAAAACGAACAACGCCAATAGCATGATCGGCGACCACAGCGAGACGACCCGAGCGTCATCGCTGGACGTCCACTCCATTTCATCGAGCGAATCGATTTGCCGCAGACGGTCAGGACCGAACAGGCGTTCCAACCGCGCCGCATCGATCCGCGTGGTCGCCAATTGCTCGCGGGGCAAATTGGCGGTGAAACCGAGCCCGATTTCATCGCCACGAATCCAATGCACGCCACTGTGTTTGGGTTGCCCGACCACGATTCGCAACGTCCCACCGCTGCCGGCGTCTTCGCTCTGCGGGACATTGATCGGAAC
>NZ_JBFHKV010000658.1:0-4876 GCF_041595215.1 Stieleria sp.
AGGCGCAATCTACTCGCTGCGGAGCAGCGAAACGGGCGGCTGAAGCCTGCACACCAGCGCATGTTGGTGTCCAGCCTTTAGGCGCAATCTACTCGCTGCGGAGCAGCGAAATGGGCGGCTGAAGCCTGGACACCAGCGCATGTTGGTGTCCAGCCTTGAGGCGCAATCTACTCGCTGCGGAGCAGCGAAACGGGCGGCTGAAGCCTGCACACCAGCGCAGGTGCCCGTTCTTTTTTTTGTCGCTCCTTCTTCTTGCTCTCCATGTTTCTGCCGGCGAGTTATCTGCCAACACCGGCAAAACAATGGTGCGGATCATGGCGTTTCTGGACTCCACAGAGGCTTTGAGTCATTTCCACGACGCGGCAAACGACGCCAAAACCCTGTCGGTCTGCGGAGACAAATCGCGATCACGTGCTATCATGGATGCGTCCCGACGCGTGCTCCCGCCGACGATTGATTGAAACCGGTTCGGTGCTTGGCGAGTTCGCCGTTTGGATCCCGCCCGCCAGAACGACGACCTGCCACCATAGGTCCCCCCCTCGAATGTTTTTCATGCTACGAACAGCCAGTCGATTGTTGGTGCTGACAGCCGCGCTCGCCGTTGTCGCCACATCGATCCGCGCCGAGACGCCCGACGAGCAGCTCCGAGCAAACGCAGACGCTGCCGCTCCGTCGTCAGGGATTGCAAACGACCGACCGACCCTCGCCGATATAAAGACGATCGGGCGAGAGCGATCCCGGTTCAAAGACTTCGCCGCCGGAAAGGATCAGCCAGGCGAGGGCACCAGAGACGGCGCAGCACGTCAAGCGAATTTGGCTCAGTTCGAATCAACGATCAAGCCACTCTTGGAACAAAACTGTCTCGATTGCCATGGCCCCGATACCGTCGAAGGCAACGTCCGAATCGACACGCTTGATCCGAATCTGGTGGCCGGTGCCGATACCGATTGGTGGTCCGAGATCTTCGCCGCCATCACCAAGGGCGAAATGCCACCGCCTGACGCGGGCGAGTTCAGTGACGACGAGCGGCGGCTGCTTGTCGATTGGCTGTCGAGTGAACTGCAAACTGCTTCCATCGTGCGGCGTCGGTCCGGCGGTCATTCCGCGTTTCGACGCATGACACGGTACGAATACAATTACGCGTTGCAAGACCTGTTCGGTGTTCCCTGGGACTTTGCCAGGGACCTGCCGCCGGAACCCCACTCCGAAGAAGGCTTCGAGAACAGTTCCGATGTGTTGCATTTGTCGGTCACGCACTTCGAGACCTATCACCGGATCGCCCGCAACACGCTCGATCGAGTCACGGCGACGGGCGCCAAGCCGACGACGCGGTACTGGGGCATCGCGATGAAGGATGCCGCCCAGCGCGAGTGGTCCAAACAAGACAAACAGATCAGCGAGCTGCAACAGGAATTCAAAGACGACCCAGAGAAGCTGGCAGTTGAACTGGAGAAACTACGGGAAACGTTTCGACAACCTCCGCGTGGGGCTTATTACAAAGACCTGTCCAGTGGTCGGACGGCAAAGGCCGAGTGGCGGTACCACGGCGCGCAGTATGCATTTGCGCCCACGGAGCAGCCGGTCGCGTTTCCCGACCCAGACGACTGCGTCGCGATTCTGCCGAACGGATTGGGCACGCGGCTGATCGTCGAGCTGGGCAATCAGTTGCCAGATGAAGGCACGATGCGGGTGACCGTTCGAGCGTCGCGAGTGAATACAAACGGCGATGGCTTTCCCAGTCTGCAATTGCTGTTCGGCTGGCAAGCCAGCAACGAAGGCCGCGCATTGATACGCGTCAGCAAAGAAGACACACCGGTCACGGCCGGCCCGGACCAACCACAGATCATCCAGTGGGACGTGCCGCTGGGTGAAATCTATCCCCGCAACTCGGTCAGGAAAACGTCGCCGATGGGCGTGACGCCCAGCCCGTCGGAATACATCCGCTTGGTCAACAGCTCGGCGTCTTCGTCGGAGATCCAGATCGATTTCGTGCACGTCGCTGCTCCGGTGTCTGACCAGTGGCCGTCTCAGTCGCATCGCCGCATCTTTACCGCGAGTGAAGACTCCAGCGACGAATTGGCTGATGCACGAAGGACCATCGCAGCGTTCATGAACCGAGCGTGGCGGCGACCGATCAGCGACGCGGAGATCGATCGCAAACTGAATCTCTTTGCCGCCATGCGTCCGCAATGCGACAGCTTTGAAGAAGCCGTCGTCGAAGTCCTGGCGACGGTGCTCTCGTCGCCCCAGTTTTTATACGTCTGGAACACGACCAACGCGGGAACGACCGGCGAATCCGGTGAGCGTTCGCCGATCGATGCACATGCATTGGCCAATCGACTGTCGTTGTTCCTGTGGTGCAGCATTCCCGACCAGGAATTGTTGACACTGGCGCAGTCCGGGCGGCTGACCGACCGCGACATCCTGGCATCGCAGGTCCGGCGGATGCTTGACGATCCACGCAGCGAACGTTTCTCCAAACACTTCGTGCATCAGTGGCTGGACATGCAGCTGCTTGATTTCCTGAACTTCAAACAACATCTGCCCAGCTTCGATCCGCTATTGAAAGAAGCGATGCAGCACGAACCGGTCGCCTTGTTCGAGCAAATGCTGCAAGACGACGCGAGCGTGTTGGACTTCATCCACTGCGACTACGCCATGGTCAACGAGCGACTGGCCCGACACTATGGCCTGTCCGGTGTTTACGGCAACCATTTCCGCCGCGTTTCGTTGGACGAAGGGTTTCGCCGCGGAGGTTTGCTGACGCAGGCCGGGCTGCTGTCGATGAATTCCGATTGGCCTGATTCTCACCCGCTCAAACGAGCGATTTGGTTGCTTGAGAGCGTCCTCAGCGATCCGCCTCCCCCGCCGCCGCCCGCCGTGCCGCAGATCGATCTGGCCGATCCGGAAATCGCGAAGATGACGTTGAAGGAACGCATCGAAGACCACCGCAATCACGCCGCGTGCATGTCGTGTCACAGCAAGATTGACCCTTGGGGGATCGCTTTCGAAAACTACGATGCGCTCGGAAAGTGGCGTGATGAAGTTCGTGGCAAACCGGTCGACGCGTCCAGTGAGCTGTTCAATCACCAAACGCTCGATGGCATGGATGGCTTGAAACGATTCCTGTTGCAGAACCGGCAGGATCAATTTGTCCGAGCAATGGTGTCCAAGCTGGCCACGTACGCGTTGGGCCGCCCGTTGGCGTTCTCCGATCGAGCGGAAATTGACGCGATCACCGCTCGTGTTCGCCGCAACGGCGATGGACTGAGGACGACCGTCGAAGCGATCGTTCAAAGCGAACTGTTTCGATCCATGTAAACACCCAACCCAAACCGTTACACGTCAACGTTAGCATTCACAGGGGAAGCCGCCCATGGCATGGAACATGAATATGATTGATCGTCGTCGATTCCTGAGAGGCAGTGGGTGGGCGTTGGCATTGCCGATGTTCGGATCGGTGTGGGGGCCGATGGCTCGCGGCGCGGAGACGCGAGAGAACCCGAAACGCCTCGGCTGCTTTTACTTTCCCGACGGTGTGCCGATGCCGCTGCCGGAAGACCCGGCTTACAAAGACTGGTCCTGGTTTCCCCATGGTGGCGGCAACGAGTTCACGTTCTCCAAGTGCATGGAACCGTTCGAGTCGCTCAAAGACGACTTGACGGTGCTGTCTGGTTTTTCGCATCCGAAGTCCCGCAACGTTCACGGTCACAACAACGCCGATCAGTTTCTGACCGCAGCGGCCACCGGCGGCGGTGACAAAGAGTACGAGAACACGATTTCGTTGGACCAGGAATACGCGAAATACGTCGGGGACCAGACTCGTTTTGCATCGTTGGTGATGTCGACCGATGGGGGAACGGGCACCGCGCGCGGAACGCACACCATTTCGTTTGATCGCAACGGGCGGCCGATTCCTGCCGAGCATCGCCCCAAACAGATTTTTGATCGACTGTTTGTGAAAAACGACGCCGATTCGGCTCGCCGGCTGCTGCTCAGTCGCAGCGCACTGGACGAAATGCTGGAGGATGCCCGGCGTCTGCGACAATCGCTGTCGACCAATGACCGACGCAGTCTGGATGAATACCTGGACTCGGTTCGACAAGCCGAGGTCAAGGTCGAAAAGGCCAAGCGTTGGCTGGGGGCGCCGCTGCCCAGTGTCGATGGCGATCAATTGAATCTGGAACTGACCACCGAAGAGCCTCGCGAGTATCTGCAGACGATGTTCGACCTGATCTTCCTTGCATTCAAGACCGACTCGACGAGGGTGGCGACGTACCAGATCGGACGGGAAAATGGAGTCGGCCGCAGCGATCACCTGGCGCGAGCGGTCGGATTCAATCTGGCCCATCAATTGTCGCACGAGACGAAGAATCCCGACGGCTGGAAGAACTTTGGCACCTATTGCCGTTTCCTTAACGAGGAATACGGACGGTTCATCGGCAAGCTCAAGGCGACACCTGAACCGGCCGGCAGCGGCAGCATGCTGGACAACACACTGCTGCTGTTGGGATCGGCATCGAGTGCATTCCATTTGTCACGAAATTACCCGTTGATTCTGGCCGGCGGCAAACAGATGGGATTCAAGCACGGGCAATACTTCAATCACGCGGGTGAGAATTTCCAAGGCGGCCCATGGTTGGGCGAACGTGAGCCGTGGCAAGACGAAGCGAAAGGGGAAGACCTGCCGTTGTCGAACCTCTACGTGACGATGCTGCAACGATTGGGCGTCCAAACCGATTCGTTCGCCGACAGCACGGGAGTGGTTGAAAGTATCTGATCCGCTGTGGGCAGATGCACGTGCTTGCTGGTCATCAATGGAAGATAGATGAGGGGCAAAACGATGAGGGGCAAAACGATGAGGGGCAAAACGATG
>NZ_JBFHKV010000659.1:0-4876 GCF_041595215.1 Stieleria sp.
AGTTGTGCGGATTGGCGCAACGATTGCGTGCGGCGGTGACTCGGTCGGCCCTTGCTAGGCAAAGCGGGTCTGGCCATGGAGGTCGACCGAAGTCGATCTCCTCGGTTCTTCCCCCGGTTTCACCTCCACCCGGACATGGTTGCCGCGCTGAACGCCCCTCTCGCGAATCGTCAACAGGTTGGTCCAACCGCCGCCCAGCGTCACGTCACGCCCCCACAACGCCCCCGGCTGGTGATCGTCGGAGGCGGGATGGCGGGCTTTGGCCTCTGCGATCGACTCGTCCGCAGCGGCGTGATCCAGGGCTATGACGTCACGATCATCGGTGACGAACCGCTGCCGGCGTATGACCGAGTCAACTTGTCGACTTACTTTGATGGTCGATCAGCCGATGAACTGCTGTTGGCACCGCGGGATTGGTACCAAAAACATCGCATCGAACTGATCACAGGGCGTCGCATCGAGCGGATCGATCGCGAGCAGCGCATGGTGTTCGATCAAGACGGCTCGTTCTATAGCTACGACCAATTGGTGTTGGCGACCGGATCCCACGCCTTCGTGCCTCCGATCAAGGGTTCTGATAGCGAAGGGGTTTTCGTCTATCGCACCATCGCCGACCTGGAATCGATTCGCGACTACTGCGCGACACGAAACGTGCATCGGGGCGGCGTGATCGGCGGAGGCTTGCTGGGATTGGAAGCCGCCAAAATCCTGATGGATCTGGGTTTGTCGGTCAGCGTGATTGAGATGGCACCGGGATTGATGCCGCGGCAACTCGATGCCGACGCGGCCGGGCTGCTCAAACGCAAGATTCAAAGCATGGGCGTGGACGTTCAACTCGTCCGCCGCACCGAATCGATCGCTGTCGTCGACAACGGGATTTGCATTGAGTTTTCCAACGCAAGTGATCTGCACGTCGACTTGCTGGTCATCGCCGCAGGCGTGCGTCCCAACGACAAGCTGGCCGAATCGGCGGGGCTTGAAATCGGACCGCGCCGCGGCGTGAAGGTCAACGAGTGTTTGCAGACCAGCGATCCGAACATCTTTGCGATTGGCGAATGCGCCTCGTTCCACGACCACGTCTTCGGACTCGCGGCACCTTGCTTTCGCATGGCCGATGTCTTGGCCCAGCGACTGGCCGGCGGTGAGACGACGTTCGCGGGTGCCGACGAATCGGCAGAACTGAAACTGATGGGGGTGCAAGTCGCCACGCTGGGCACGACGATCGGTGAATTCGCCGGCGGCAACGTAGTGACACACCATGACGAATCGGGATATCGAAAACTGTTGACCGAGCGGGGGCGAATCGTCGGCGCGTCGTGTGTCGGCCCCTGGGATGAATTGCCACAAGTCAGACAGGCGATCGCCAAACGGGCGCGATTGTGGCCTTGGCAACGCAAACGATTCTTAAACACGGGATCCCCGTGGTCTCCCGGCGGGGCGATGCCGGTCACCGATTGGCCGGCCGACGCGATCGTGTGTTCGTGCTTGTCGGTCAGCAAATCAACGATCGTCGAATTGATCGATGACGGCAAACAAGACGTCGAACAAATCGCGTCGGCATGTGGTGCGTCCACCGCCTGCGGCAGCTGTCGCGGTCTGGTCGGCCAGTTGGCGGGCGCCGCAGCGGCGGAACCGATCACAGTCCCCGGGTCCAAGACCATGTGGGTGGCCAGCGTGATCGCGTTGTTGGCCAGTCTGGCTTGGCTGGTCGTTCCGCCGATCCCGCTGACTGACAGCGTGCAGTCGACGTGGCGATCCGTCGAGACAATTTGGCGAGGGGATCTCGGTCGCCAGGTCAGCGGATTCACCTTGGTCGGCTTGACGCTGCTGGGGCTCGTCTTTTCGCTCCGCAAACGCCTGACGTGGTTTCATTGGGGCTCGTACGGGTTTTGGCGGGCCGCGCACGGCGTGTTGGGCATGGCCGTGCTGTTCGGCGTCGCCATTCACACCGGGATGCGGCTGGGACACAACCTGAATTTCTTGCTCGCGGTCTGCTTCTTGTCCGCCGCGGCGTTGGGCGCGGTGGCCGGAATCGCCAGCAGCATGGAGAGCCGCGCGTCGGGAAATCTGGGGATGTGGATTCGTCGCTGGCGCCCCCGATTGACCCGCATTCACCTCTGGGTGACCTGGCCGTTGCCGATCTTGATCGCGCTTCATGTGCTCGGTTTTTATTGGTTCAGCGATTGATCATGAGCATTCAAATCCGATCGATCTGGAACGCGTTTCGCCAGTCTCCCCACGCACCGAAATGGTTGACGTGGGCGGCGATCAATCTCTCGATCGCCGTCTACTTCGGGTTCGGGTTGGTCGCTCCCGCTTCGATCAGCTCGACCGCTTGGCTGCCCGGTGAAACGACGCACGGACACTATCAGATCGAATTGGACTGCAACGCCTGTCATGACCCGGGGCGATCGGCGGACGGGCCGAGCGGATCCGACGTCATGCAAGATGCCTGCATCCGCTGCCATGGCGAACAGTTGGATCTTGCCAAGGACACACACCCGGCAAAGAAATTCCGCGACCCGACCAACGCCGAGCGACTGGCGGTGCTCGACGCACAGAACTGCTTGAGTTGCCATCAAGAACACGTGCCCGAACAGACGCTCACGATGGGGCTGACCATGCCGGCCGATTACTGTTGGCATTGTCATCAAGAGGTCGCCGATTCACGCCCCAGCCACCGCGACATGGCGTACGACAGTTGTGCGACCGCGGGGTGTCACAATTACCACGACAACCGTGCGCTTTACGAAAAGTACCTCGATGATCATCACGGACAGCCCGATCATCTGGAACTCGCTTCACTGCCCCGACGGTCAACCGCTGCATC
The DNA here is from genome assembly GCF_041595215.1 of Stieleria sp. Taxonomy (NCBI): domain Bacteria; kingdom Pseudomonadati; phylum Planctomycetota; class Planctomycetia; order Pirellulales; family Pirellulaceae; genus Stieleria; species Stieleria sp. The sequence goes on from NZ_JBFHKV010000659.1 coordinate 2,831, forward strand.
GCTCTCGGGCGTCTTTCGTCCCGACCGCCCGCTGGGGATCGATGAAGCCGACCATCCTCCCGCCGAAGCCGTCGATCAACGCGTGCTGGACGACTGGGCGACAACCGCCCACGCACTCGCAGGCGTCAACTGCACGCACTGCCACGGCGGGAAGGACGATTCACAATGGTCCGAGACTGTCGCCATGGAAAGCTGCCAACGATGCCATGCCGACCAAGTCGCCAGCTTTCAAACCGGCAAACACGGGATGCGGTTGGCCGTGGGGCTGCCCGCGATGACGCCCGACCAGGCGAGATTGCCGATGCATGCCGGCCAGGCCCATGCCAAACTCGATTGCAACGCCTGTCATCCCGGCCATCGATTCGACACGCAATTCGCCGCCGCGGAAGCCTGTCTTCAGTGTCACGCCGATGACCATTCGTTGGCTTACCGCGACAGCTCACACGCCACGCTGTGGCAGGACGAATTGGCCGGCAGCGGTGCCGTCGGCAGCGGCGTTTCCTGTGCCACCTGTCATCTGCCCCGGATCGAAGGCGAGACCGGGATCTGGGTCAACCATGACCAGAACGCGAGCCTGCGTCCCAATGAAACGATGGCCCGACAGGTCTGCACCCACTGCCACGGACTGGAATATTCACTCAGCGCGTTGGCCGATCCCCGGTCGATCACATCGTGCTTCGGCGATGCCCCGACCGAACGAATCGAAAGTGTGCAGATGGCGCACGAGTGGTTCGAGCAGCGTCGGGCCAAGCGCGAGGCGCGTCTTCAAAAACCATGACCCTGTTTTTCTCTCTTTTTTTGCCTCGTTCCCTTGAAGGATTTTCATGATGAAATTGAATCGCAACCAACAACTCGCCGCGGCGGCACTCTCGGTGTGCGCGCTACTGCCACTGGCCGCGTTACCGGGCTGCACCAGCAGCGAAGCGAGTTCGACACCGTCCGGTGGAATCACGCCCCAACAATTTGCCGACGGCGTGCATGCGGTGATGATGGCCGACCGGACCGTGTACGCGACGCACGTCGTGACGAATCTGCAAAAACAGGACGCCCCCGTCAAAGCGTTCGAATACTGGGAAGACACCGAGAACTCGATTCCGTTGCCGGCGCAAATGTTCCGCATGGGTGCCGAGTTGGTCGACGAAAATCCGGAAGCCGGTTTCACCTACGCTCTTCGCAGTAAATGGCCGCTCAACGAACAGCACCAGGCCAAGACCGAGTTGGAACAGACAGCGCTCGATTACCTGAGCGACAATCCCGGTGAGAACTTTTACGGAGAAGAAGAACTCGGCGACCAAAAGTACTTCGTCGCCGTCTATCCCGACCGTGCCGTCGCCGAGGCCTGCTGGTCGTGCCACAACGAACACCCCAATCGCGGCGACGACTATCCCGAATTCGGCAAAGACGACGTGATGGGCGGTGTGCTGGTCCGCGTCCCACTTTAATCGCCGCTCAACCCAACCTTCGCTACATCAATCGCATGGATGCATCCCACCCTCTGTTATTAACTCGTAACCACAAGTGAACGACGCATGACTCCTCAGCAAATCGATTTGGTTCAGTCTTCTTGGGAAAAGGTAAAACCGATTTCCGAGCAAGCCGCAGAACTGTTTTATGGCCGCCTGTTTGAGCTCGATCCCTCCCTGAAACCGCTCTTCAAGGGCGACATGAAAGAGCAGGGCAAGAAGCTGATGGCGACGTTAAATTTGGCCGTCACGTCACTGACCAAACTGGAAGACATCCTGCCAGCGGTCCAAGAACTGGGGCGGCGGCACGTGAAGTACGGCGTCCCCGATGAAAGCTACCAGACGGTCGGCGAGGCGTTGCTCTGGACGCTCCAGCAAGGGCTTGCCGAGGCCTTTACCGACGAGGTCAAGCAGGCCTGGACGATCACCTACGTGACGCTCAGCAACGTGATGCTCGACGCCGCACATGAAAGCGATGCGCCCACGGCAGCGGCCGGCTAGTTGCGGGGACACGTTTGCCCAAAGGGCATCCACAACATAGCCTGGGGTGAGACCGGATGAGCCCCAGCGAATCCGGGCGTAA
>NZ_JBFHKV010000660.1:0-4866 GCF_041595215.1 Stieleria sp.
ACAGACTGAACACGGTCATCACCGCCGCCCAAACGATGTACCACCCCGATCCCTCTTCGCGGGCGACCAACGGATCGGCCAAAATTCGGGCCGGAACGTTCACCACCAACAGGATCGGGATCACAAACGTGAACAGACCGAACAGGGGCTTGCCCAAGTAGCCGCGGTTGTAAATCTCCATCGGATAGCGGCTGAAATTGGTGATGTAAAACCAAAAATTATACAGCGACTGATTGCGCCCCAACCAAACACTCGTCGCACTCAACGCGATCATCACGCTGTACATGATGAAGATCCCACAGAGCAGAAACACGACGTACAGCAACACGGACAACAGCGACGGCACCATCGGATCGACCTCGCGATGGGCCAGATTCCAGAGCGAGACCGCGGCGATCACCCCGCCGGCAAAAAAGTTCGACAATTGACTCCAATCGACCCGCCGAAACGAAATCAGAAACTGTGTATCGATCGGCTTCAATAACGCAAAATCCAATCCGCCGGTTCGAATCATCTCGCTGAATTCCTGGGCGTTGGGCATAAAAAACGCCTGCACCAACGAATTGATGAACCAGGTCGTCGCGATGAACAAAAAGAATCGATCGCGGTCCCACCCCGTGCCCTCTCCGATCGAACCGGTGTGCTCGAAGATGATCAAATAGAAACCGACGTTCATCGCCGTCCAGCCCAGGCTGCTGACGCACTGCAAGAAAAAGTTCAAACGAAACGTCATGTCGCGCACCAGACTGTTCCGCGCGAAGGTCGCAAACACGCGGCCATAACGGCGTAGCTCTTCCATCGAACTCAACCTCCAAAACCGCTGTAGCGTTTGACCCCACGCGCATAGGCGACGCGGCACAAGATGATGAAGAACACCAGCCACCCGGCTTCGATCCACATTTCCATGGCAAGCTCGTCTTCGGGAATCTTCTCCAAGAAGATCGCCGCGGGGAAATAGGCCAGGTACTTGAACGGCAACCAATTCACCACCGTCAACACACTCTCGGGCAACATCGTCAACGGGAACATGTGACCGGACAGAAAGAAGCTGAACAACATGATCACGAACAGCAACGAACTGACTTCTAAGAACCAGAACCCGATCATCCCGATCGCCGCTTCCAAGAAGAAACCGATCAGAAACCCCATCACCAACGAACCGCAAAACGCCAAGAAAACCGGCAGGCTCGGCCAACCGCCGACGAAGTAATCGCGTGCCAGAAAAAAGACGAGTGCGAACGGGGCGACCGCGATCGCGTAATAGGCCAATTTGTGAGCCACGCGGGTGATCAGCAGAAACGCGATCAAATCGATCGGCTGGATCAGAAACCGCTTCACTTCACCTTCGCGGATTTGCTGGGCAATGCCGGACGCCAATCCCGGCATACTGGAAAACGCGCGGGCGATCATCGTCAGCAAGTAATACGCCACCATGTCGCGGAAACCAAATCCGCCGATCTCCGCCGCCGACTCCCCCTCGGGGTCCCCGATCGAATCAAACACGGCGTACCACAAAAAGATCTGAGTGATGATCGGCAGGAATCGCATCAGCGTGCCGAGCGCGAAATCGCCGCGATACACCAAACGTTCACCTAACGATGTCTTCAAGATCATCCACCAAACCGCGACCCGGTGCCCAAACGTGGGGGCCGGCAGCGGCGGAAAGTCGTCGGCGGTCACAGAAGCGGCAGACAAAACAAACTCCGAAGAACAAGGGAAACGATCGACATGTTCTAACCATCCGGCTCCCCTTCGCGAAGGACCGTTGGTCAGCCAAGGTCCTCCCCACCCGGTGGCCCAAGCTTCCAGCTTGCGACCGTGGCCCAAGCTTCCAGCTTGCGACTCCCCCCAATGCCTTAACGCTTCGCCCGCCCCAAATGCCGCCCCACCAAAACGAGCACCAAGACGACCGCACCGACTCCCAACGCCGGCCAAGCGATGGACACGCGTTCCAACAACACCAGCGGTAGCGCGATCGTCAAAATCCCGCCGCCGATGAACGGTGCCGACAGCGGTGCCGCGAGCGCATAGTCGCTCGCCGCGCCCGTTTTCAGTTCCGGATCGACGACACGCAGCAACACAAACCCCGTCGCCGTCGTGCCGGTCGACATGCCGTAGTTGATCAACGCGAGTGGAAACCAGTGCTCTCCAGGCAATACCCAGCGAGACAGGACCATCAAACAGATCGCCGTCCAAATTGCCCCACAAACAAACAAAATCGAAAACGGCCCGATCAATGCCGCCACGGCACTGAGCTTCAACGACGTGATCGCGGCGACCACCAACACCTCCATCGCCGTCGAACTGAGCCGCTCGATGGTCGCCGAATCGACACGATGGGATTGCCCCAGAGCGCGCAGGACGCGGCGAACCAGCCAGCCGCCGAACATCGTGTAGATGAACAGGGGAAAATCCATCACATTGCTCGCCGCCATCCGCTTGGACAACTCTGCGTCGGCGCCCTTGGCCCCCGAAGCCGCCCCCGCCCCGAGCGCCACGTCGATTTGCCCGGCCAGCGCCAGCACGGCCGTCTGCATCAGCATTCCCACACCGACGGCCAAGGCGACCCAGACGATCTGCAACAGCAGCGGGTCGATCGCGTCCGATGAAGTGGTCTGAAACCCGATCGGCTGCTTTTCTTGCGTTGCGCTCGGCGAGGAAGATTCCGCCGAATCACCGCGCAACCATCCCAGCCGCGCGGCCACGTTGATCCAGAAAATACCGCTGACGACGCCATACACCAGCCCGCACGTCGCCATCAGCAACCCCAGATCCAAACCGGCCTCCAAGCCAACTTGTGGGCTGCTGAACACCTGCCCCATCGCCGCCGCCGTGCCGTGACCTCCGGCGAAACCTGTTTCGATCAACATGCCAAACGAGTTGGGCACGTCATAGAGCGGCTGGATCAACAACCACGTCGCCCACAATCCGACCATCGTCTCGCCGAGCACGATGATCCAGACCATCAATCCCTGGCGTCCCACGCGTCGCGCGGTGGAATCATCGTGCGGTCGTGGGCTGCCGCCGGATTGCTGCAACATCATCGCCGCAAACACCACAGCGATCAGCGGTCCCGGCCAACTGGCCAACGTCGCATTGACCTCCGCCGTCTCCGCCGCGATGACGTCGCCACCCCATCGCCCCAGCAACGTGACCGTCGTTAACCCCACAAACCCGGCAACGACTGACCCTGGAATGTACAGCACCCGCAACGCAGCGATCGATTGCCGCAAGACGACACCGACCAATAACAGAATCGCGACGGCCAGAATCGCCCAACTCATCCGGCGGCCAAATCGCGACGCGACGATTCCACGCCGCCCCGATCCATCCCACCGGGATAAGCGGTCCGTCGTCCAACGATCTCCGGTCGCCCCAAACACCGATTGGTCAATCGAGCGACCTCGTCCGGTTCCGTGATCTCTGAAAGAGTCTGGGGGTCACCACTCGCGGTCTGCCCGATCACCAGAATGCGAGCCCCCACCTTCAGAAACGTCACACGTGTTTTGGCGTCGATCGCCGCACTGCCGAGATTTCGCAGCACATCCTCGGGCAACGCGCCGGCCAGTGTTCCAGACGATCCATAACGACGTGAAATCCAAACCAGCCCGCCGAAAACGGCCAGCACCACCAACAGCGAACTGACCGTCGTCACGACCGGCCCGGCCAACGTTCCTCCCGCCGCCTGTCCATCGTCCGCCGCGGCGTCTCCAGAAACCACCAAGGCGGGGAACGCATCGGCCGCATCACGATCGGCAGACGTCTGACCGGCAGACGTCTGATCGCCAAACGCGACAGTCGACGCACGCTCGGGAACCGTCGCGACGGGGTTGCGATAGACCGAATGCCCCTGCGGCCGCTCTTGTGCGTGGGCGATGGTTGTGCCCAACGACAGCACAAAGCAATGCGACAGCACCAACGCGGCGAAACAAACTGAAACGCGAAACAGGGGATTTACCATTGGATCCATTCGTCGGTTGAACTCAGCCGTAGGATGCGACGCGATCGAACGGTCCTGGACGCCGGTCCGGCTACCGCTTTATCTCGCCTAAATCGCCCGATAAATCAAGTGCAGTCTCATCCGCGTCGGGGCTGGTACAGGTCCAGATCGGCCCGTCCGCCCAGCGCGGCGTAGACGGCCACGATTTCTTTCAGCCCGCCCCAAAAGTCCACTTCGGCATCGCCCGTTTGCTGCCGGCCGACTGCAAACAGGTAATCCGCGGGCAGAGCACACGACCGGCTGATCTCCTCGCTTTCGGCGCCGGTTGCCACGATAACGGCTTCAAAGTCGGCCGACGTCCCGTCATCGAGCGTCAGCTGAAAATCTGGTGGCACGTCGTCGTCGTCATCCCCCGTTTCTTCGGCCGCTTCGTCCTCCGCACCGGCAGACACCAGCCCCATCGCCGTCACACGGACGGGACAGCGGAGGCGACCGCGGAGCAAATCGGTTTCCGTCAACGGCAACCAGACCCGGTCGATCCATTCGCCGATCGACAACGGCAACGGCTGGGGGTCGGCATCGCCGGCCTGCGCTTCCAACGCCCCCCTGGCCAACGGTGAAACACATCGATCGGGCATCATCGGGATCGGCTCCTCACGGTTTCCGGCGATCGAATGGGCCACCGCCACCGCCTCAAACAACGTCACGTCATAACCCAGAACGCGACCGTAGAGCGCCGCTTCGATGCCCAGCGGCCCGGCACCGATCACGGCGATCGATCCAGGCGGTTCCAATGTCGCGGTTACGTCAGTCATTTTGTCTCCATGAAAAAGGTGTCCGATTGCTGTTTGCCGACGGAAAACGGTTGCAGGTCGATCGGCGGCTGGTCACCGGCCATCACGTCGGCCAGGCACGTGGCGGTCCCG
>NZ_JBFHKV010000661.1:0-4861 GCF_041595215.1 Stieleria sp.
AGCGGCGGTGGCGGAACATCTCGGCCGCAGACGTCGACGACGACGGCGGCGTGTCGTTTGAGGAGGTGCAGGAATTCCGCAATCTGGCAAGTGAATCGGGCGAGATGATGCGTCCACGACATCGCCATCACGTGCCATCGGATGCGTTTTTTGCTTCGCTGGGGCGAACCCGCGGCGGTCAATTCCGAGCCCGTCGATCGTTTCGATGAGCAAAGTGACGGAGAACAATCTTTTGAAAAAAATGTTCAAAAGCGCGGCGGATTCACGTCTCTCGTCGCAACTGACTCAACAGCGGGCAGCAAAACGGTGAAAACCTCTCCCCGCTCGGCTGCTGTTCCGCCCCTCTTTCTTCTCTCCTGCTGAAGTCCGCAACATGGTCACCACCGACTCCCCCAGCCCAATCTATTCGGTTGATTCCGCTCCCCCCGCAGACCCGGGCGACGAAGCCGGTTTCCCCGAATTGCTCGCCAGTGCCCGCAATGGTGACCGTGATGCACTCGGCCAGCTGCTGCAATGGTATGCCAACTATTTGACCATCCTGGCCAGCACCCAACTGGACCGCCGATTGCGTCGACGATTGAATCCTTCTGACATCGTTCAAGAAGCGATGTTGGCAGCCCATCAGGACTTTGCCGATTTTCGAGGGACCAGCCAAGGCGAATTGTTGTGCTGGTTGCGGACGATCTTGATCCACACGCTTCATCGCAGTTTCAAACGTCACATCAAAGTCGAAAAGCGTGACATCCGCCGCGAAGTGTCGTTGGAAGTGGTCAACAATCGGTTGGAAAACTCTGCGTGTAACCTGGCCGGGATGTTACCCGCCGGCGGTCCTTCGCCCAGTTCTCCGCTGCAGGCCCGCGAAAGCGCGGTGATCCTGGCCGACCAACTCAGCAAGCTGAAACCTCATTATCGCGAGGTCATCGTGCTCCGCGTCTTGCAAGGTCTCTCGTTCGACGAGATTGCCCAGCGGATGGATCGCAAGTGCGGCGCCGTTCGGATGCTTTGGTTGCGGGCGTTGGAAAGTTTTAAAACAACCGGGGCGATGCATTGATGGTGGCACTGAATCAATCCGACATCGACGCCACGCCTTCGCAGCCCTCGATGCTACAAGGGTTAACCGAAGATCAGCAGACGCGTTTGACCGAGCTGCTCGATCAATACTTGCTCGCGCTCGAAAACGGCGAACGCATGGATGTCAGTCAAGTCAACCAGGCGAACCCGGATCTCGCCGACGTCTTTGCCGCGTACTTGGAAAAGCTCGACGCGTTGTATGGCGTGTCCCCCGGTTTCCAAGATCCGAGTCGCACCGATTCGCCTGAGCAGCATCGCAAAATGACGCTGGGAGATTTCACGATCCAACGTGAAATCGGACGCGGCGGAATGGGGATCGTCTACGAAGCCAGTCAGAAATCGCTTGACCGCCGGGTCGCGATCAAACTGTTGCCGCTCGCATCACTACTCGACGCTCGGCAAATCGCTCGATTCAAGAATGAAGCCCACGCGGCAGGCTTGCTTCAGCATCCCAATATCGTGCCGATCTACAGCGTCGGCAGCGAGCGGGGCGTTCATTATTATGCGATGCAGTACATCGACGGAGAGTCGATCGACGTGAAAGTGACATCGGCCCGCCATGAAGCAACGCATCGGATCGAAGCCCGCACGTCGCAAACCATTCGCTGGGCGATCGACATCGCGGGGGCATTGCACGTCGCGCATGAGAACGGGGTGGTCCATCGCGACGTCAAACCGTCCAACCTGATGCTGGACAAATCTGGGAAAATCTGGATCACTGATTTCGGACTCGCCCGCTGCCAAACCGACGTGACGCTGACGCGTTCCGGCGATGTCATCGGCACGATGCGTTACATGAGTCCCGAACAGGCGCGCGGCGAGTCCGCGTTGATCGACGGGCGGGCCGACATTTACTCGCTCGCGGCGACCCTGTACGAGATGCTAACCCTGCGTCCGGCTCACGATGCCGACGATGCACCGACGATTCTGCGACAGATCGACCAAGACAGCGTCACACCGCTGCGGAGTCTGCGACCGGATCTGCCGCGCGATTTAGAAACCGTGATCGCCAAAGCGATGTCGAAACGTCGCGAAGACCGTTACGACACGGCCGATGACTTTGCAAGTGACTTGAGTCGCGTTTTGGAGGGCCGACCCACCGTTGCTCGGCCTCCCTCAATCGCCGACCACATTGCTCGTCTGGCCGCCAAACATCGCAACGTGGTGATGACCGGGGCATTGGTCGTCATGCTGGGTTTCCTGGGATCAGCGATCGCGACGGCGAAGCTGGCTGCCGCCAAACAGGCCTCCGATGACAGCGCCCTGCGCGCCACGCGTGGCGAGGCGCTCGCCCGTGATGTCCTCGACCGACTCGGTGCACAGGTGGCCGAACAGCTCTCCGATATCCCCGCCGCGGACTCCGTCAGACGTCAGTTCTTAGTTGTTACGTTGGATTACTACCAGCGGTTTGCCGCGGAAGCCCAAGATGATCCGCAACTGCGCGAAGACCTGGCGGTGACGCTGGGAAAGACGGGTTCCCTGCAGTCCGAACTCGGCGAAAACGACAAGGCGATCGAGTCCCTCGCCCGCAGCGAATCGCTCTATGCCCAGCTTGCCGCCCAGCCAACGGCGAACGATGCGACCTTGCTCGACTGGTCAACCAGTCAAAACAACCTGGCCCAGGCATATGTCCGCGGCGGCAAGCTCGAAGACGCCGCGCGTTTCTTCGCCCGCGCCATCGTGACACAAAAACGCATTGTGCGGCGAGCGGCCAGCGAGCAATACCAAACCGCCAGGCTGGCCTTGGCGACCAGTCTGAACAACTTGGGTTTGCTGCTGAACCAAACCGAAGCCAAAGAAAAAGCCGAAGAAACCTATCTGGAAGCGATCCGTTTGCTCACCGAGAACGGTCAGCCGACAAGCTCGGAGAGTCAGCAACAGCTCGCCACGGTCCGAACCAATCTCAGCGGCTTGCTGACCACGACGTCACCGGAGCGTGCGGTGGTGTACGCGCGGGAAGCACTCGCAGGACAGCTCGATGCCCTCCAGGCCGATCGTGGAAACGCGAAACTGGCGACGCGGACGATTGTCACGCTCAACACGCTCGGGGCGGCTCAATCGGCAGCACAGCGAAACGCCGCGGCGATCGACACGTTCAATCGAGCCATCGAAATCGGCAACGAATTGCTCACCCGATGGCCCGAACAAGCAACCTATCGTCGCGACTTGGTGCTCAGCTACAACCACCTGGGTCTGGCGCTGTCCAAATCCGATCAACGGACCGCCGCACTCGCCGCCTTTGACCAGGCACTCTCCCTCGGACGTCCGCTCGCGGAACGGTTTCACGATGATGCCGAGACGCAAAGCATGCTCGGTGGTGTGTTGAACAACCTCGGTTTTCTGCACCAACAGCTCGGTGATCGCAAGGCCGCCGCCCAAGCCTATCACGAAGCCATCGAGCGGCAATCCACCGCGGTCCGGTTGGCCCCCGAAGTGGCGCGTTTCCAAGACTACCTGAAAAAACATCAACGCAACTACCGAACGGTCGCCGTAGCGACCGTGGACCTTGGGAGGGCAGCATCATGAGCAATCCAGAAGAGTCCCGCGCACTGTTGTTGGAACGATTGGAATCTCGTTGCATGCTGGCGGCTGGAATCCTGTTCCAGGTCACACCCCGCGAGGCCACGGTGTTTGATCGCGGCGATGGTGGCGATCGCGGCGGCGCTGGCGATCGAGCCGCAATCGTTGGCAGAGCGTCGCATCACGACAGTCATTCGCAACACACGCAATCGGATCGACTGTTGGGCGAGCGACAAGCCTCGGTCCGTGAAAGCGGCCCATCGATCCGTGGACCGTTTCCTGACGCGCAGGGTTTGGCCCAGGCACAGCGTCAGGCGTTTCTCCAGCCGCGGGGATCCACGCCGTCGACGACCATTAGCCTGATCGTTGTCCCCTCGTCGTCTCAATCGGGTTCAACTCAATCGGGTTCAACCAACAGCGAAAGGGGCGGCAGCACCACGTCGCACCCCAGCGGCGTGCTCGACGCGACCGGGACGGAGACGCCGACCGCGACTTCGACCGAGACGCTGGTTTCCGCACCGTCATCGACCGGCGCCGCAACCCAAGACGAAGTCGTCAAACCGGTTACCAGAGACCGTGAGCAAGCTCAAGCAATCGCGAGCGACACCGTCCCCGTCAATCAGATCCCGGAAACCACGGCGGTGAGAGAAGCCATTTTTGGCGAGTCGTTGGTGGAGGAAGTGGTGGAGCCAATTGCCGTCGATCGCGAATCAGATCTCACCGGCACCGTGGAAACCCTTCCGTTGTGGCATCATCATTTCCAGGCATCGGATGACCATGCCGATGACTCAACCGACGACGAGCGATGGGAACTTGGCGGTGATGCCTTGGAACGACTTCGTGAAGTCGCCGAGGGAAGCAATGATGATCGTCCAAATCTGGAACGGTCGGTCTACGATCACGCGATCGATGAGTGGTTTGGCGAGTCAACCGGATTGATCGAAGGCATCGTTTTTGAACATGATCTGCCGTCGGTGATGCTCGACATCCACGCATCGGTGGTCGACGTCGTCTTGGACGCGACCGTCGGCATGCATCGCAGCGTCGGTTTGATTGCGGGCGTGGAGACGGATCTCAGTCCCGACCCGGCGAGCGAGATCCGTGGCGCCATCCTGGCCGTCATCGCAAGTGAATTCGCCGACTCCATCACCAGCGAGCAACCACCGCCTGTGCAGACGAACGTTGACACGCATCCGATTCGCATTTCGGGAATCGCTTACCCCGGCGCCGCCATCATCGCCAGTCTGCTCGCGATCGGCAGTCGACGATG
>NZ_JBFHKV010000662.1:0-4859 GCF_041595215.1 Stieleria sp.
CATCTGTCAGCGGATCGGTGTTTGAAGACCTGAACAAGGATGGCGATCGAGACGCGGGCGAGCCGCTGCTAAGCGATTTCGTCGTCGAAGTCGACTATCACAGCGACGGTTCGATCGACCAGACGATGCAATCGACGGAATCCGGATTCGACTTTTTCGGCTTACCGTTCGGGCAACACGTCGTTTCGCTCGTCCTACCGGAGGGCTTCACTCAGTCTCAGTTTGTTGACGGAGGTGATTATTCGATCGCGATTGAAAGTGGCACCCAACTGGTCGACCTGGATTTTGGTGTCATCGACCGGCGTGGTGTCGTCAGTGGGACAAAATTTGAAGACCGGAACGGCAACGCGGTCCGCGACCCAGCCGAGCCGGGGCTTGCCGGCTGGACCATCTATGCCGACATCAATGACAACAAGGTGTTGGACTCCGACGAGCCGTCAACAACGACATCCTCCGATGGATCTTACGAGCTGAGACTGCCCGTGGGCGACTATGTGATTCGCGAGGTGCCGCAAGCGGGTTGGAATCAGACATTCCCCGTCGCGGTGGATTATCAGTCGATCGCGACATCCAATTTTGTCAAAGTGGACTTGTCGTTGTCCGGACCTTACATCGTTTGGGGCGAGAACACTTCGCCAGGTGGACGCTTGCGGCGATTCGACGGCAACAATGTGGTGGACATTGTTGTGATCGATGAGGAGAGCATCACATCATTCGGCGTGACCCGTGATGGGACTGTTTCCTGGGCGTTGGATCACGATCGCTTCGATAACGACAGCGACCAGAACGACATCTATCAAAACGTCTCCGGAACGGTGCGGCGATTGACACGAAACGGTGTCGAAGACGGCGATCTGCTGACCGACGGAGATCATCTGATCTACAAGAGCGGAAACAACTTGTTCTTAAATGACGGTGAGAAGACCATCGTCTTGTCACAAAGTGCTGGGATTGCGGCTGCCGATGGCGGCAGCGTCGTCTTCAATGCGATTGACATCGCGGCCAATCGCCGCGGACTCTACCACTACGATGGCGAACTGATACGAGAGATTTCCGAGGCGGCGAGTGAGATCGTCTTCCAGATGGACGTCCATGGAGACTACATCGCTTGGATCCAGTACGATTCCGCTAGCCAGTGGTATTCGGTGTGGAGAGACGACGGCCAAGGGGCACAGCAAATCGACACCGGACCAGAGACCGCAACTGAAGTCCAGGTTGACGCATTCGGTAACGTCGCGTGGCTTCGTTGGTCTGACGAGGACAATGCGGAGGTGATTTTTCATGCTGGCGGTGCGCTGTCCACATTGACGAGCGACGGGTCGAGAAAATTAGACCTGTCACTCGATGCCGGGGTGGCCGCGTGGTCGCGTTCGACCGTCGAGAGCTCGAGGGTGTTCATCTACGATGGACGCGAGATCCTTGAGCCCGGATTCAGCTTTTCCTATGGACCGGTCGTGGAGGAAGGTCGCGTTGCGTTCTTCGCATCCGACATCGGGACGTTGACGACCACGGACGTCTACGTCACCGACGTGCGGAGCTATCACGCGGTCTCGATCGATGTGGGACAGTCGGTCAGCGAGATCGATTTCGGTAATCGTGCCGAAACAGCCACACTTTCCGGCAGTGTCTTTGCGGATCTTGATGGGGATGGCGTTCAAGATCCGGGTGAAGGCCCTCTGAACCGCGCGGACGTTGAACTGCTTTTGCTTCCCAGCCGCCAAGTGCTCGCTACGGTGTCAACCGATGAATCAGGGCAGTTTGAGTTTGCCGTCGAACATGGGGTGGAGTACCTGGTTCGAGTTGCGGTGGGGCCCGGGGAAGAAGTGACTTTTCCGGAAAATCGAATTTATACTTTGACGCCGACTGCCGGTAGCACAAACGTCTTGACGTTCGCCGTCACGAGCAACGCTTCGACCGATAGCGATGGGATACCAGATTCGGTCGAAGATGGTGCGCCGTTCGGAGGTGATGGAAACAATGATGGCGTCCCAGACCGTCAGCAACCCCATGTCGCGTCCTTGCCAAACGCCGAGGATGATACCTATGTGACGATTGTCGCGCCGGAAGGCACCGAGCTGGTCGCGGTGACCGCGTTTGACGACCACCCGGAACCAGACAAAATACCGTCAGACGCAAAGTTCCCGGTCGGATTCATCAGTTTTGAACTACACGGTATCGAGATAGGAGAAACGGTCGATGTCACACTCGTGTTGCATAATAACTCGTTGATTTCGAATTATTACAAGTACGGACCGACTCCGGATGATACCGAGCCCCACTACTATCGCTTCACGCGAACTTCGAAATGGGGAATTCAATCGTTGTCGCCTGGGGAAGTCGTGCTGCGGTTCACCGATGGTAGGACCGGAGACGACGATTTGACAGAAAATGGCGTGATCGTTGATCCCGGTGCCCCGCTGTTGATCACGTCAGGGCGCGTGCAAAACCCGATCGACCCCTTCGACGTCAACAACGACGGCCAGACATCGCCATTGGATGCCCTTCAAGTGATCAACTACCTGGCCAGAAACCAAGGCGATGGTGAATCGATCGCTGCCATGGGAGAATCGCTTGTGTTCCTCGATGTCAACGTCGACGATCGCGTGAGCCCACTCGACGCACTCGCCGTTCTCAACGAAATCGCAAGAAGAACCTCTCCGATGACCGAGCCTGAAATGCCACCACCGCTCGCGTCCGACTGGCTACGCCCCTATCAATCACCGACCGATGACGAGGAGTTTGAACACACGATCGGACTACTTGCGCACGAGCTGGTCCGGCGCAGCCCGCTCGCACCGCTCTAGACGACTCACCAACGCGATGCGGCCCATCACAACAAGCGTCGAGTCCATTGTCGGCAGGGAGATTGGTCAAAAAATTGGGTGGTCAAAAAATTGGGTGGTCAAAAAATGTTGAGCACCGCGGGAGCGTTGTTGTGAAGTGGCTCCATTTTTTGACCAATCAATTTTTTGACCCTTATCCCAGATGCCCCAGCCTTGCCCGCAGCTGGGCTGGGACAAGTCTGAGCCTCCTGCGATTGAACGTCGTTTCCAGGACAGGGGCGCACAACCGGTCTTCTCGTTATTTCTCATTGATGGGCAATCGACCGGCTACTAGTTCGCGATCTGTTCGAGGTAGTCGGTGCCGTGTTGCTGGTACCACTGAGCCACTGTTTCCAAGTCGCGGCAATTGATCAGCATGTCGGCTCCTGGTGCCTGCTCGGAAACAAGCATTTGCGAAAGCCACCAAGCAACCGTTTCCTCTTCCCACCAGTATTCGCTCTGCTGGTACTCCGTCGCCCACTTCAAGCCGTGTGCGCCACGCGTCTCGATGACGACGCGTACTGCGGCTAATTGAAGGGCCACCGATCACGAACGATGGTGTGCAAGCACCGTCCGAACACGAGTCCCGTGAGGGCTTCGTCGACACTATCAATCAGCGTCGTCGTTGCATCACCTTGACGATTCCACGTGTGTCCATCGACTGGACAGCGTCGCTATCACGACACCCTGCGCCGTGAACGGATCATGGTCATGCCGCCGAGCAGCAGTACCAGCGCGGCACTGGGCTCGGGAATGGCCGTCAGGCGACTGGAGGCGTAGTGTTCCAAGTAAAAGTCTCCGCTGACGTTGCGGCCGGCAATCATCGAACCAAAAAAAGATTGTGTATCGACCGAGATGTTTCCGGCGGGCGTGTAGACCGTGCCGAGGAACTCGTTCAAGAACCCGCTGCCGATTTCGAAATCGCCATGCACTTCCCAGGTGACTTCACTCGCCAAGTCGACAAACGACGGGGGCGGGTTGTCATCGGTTTCAGGGAATTCGGTGCCGTTGACGTAGAGCTGCAATCCGGTTCCCAGATCGACATCATCTTCGACGTAAACGTTGATCTGGCCACCGGTCAAATCGAGATACAGATCGGTCGAAATGCCGAGCGTCAGATTGCGAAGGAAATAGTCTCCACTGGTCAGGTGCAACTCTTTCAGCGACGAACCGCTGAGGTCGACCGATCGATAGCTTCCGGGGGTCAAGTTGACGACCTCTTGACCGGCCAAATTGTAATCCACTGATCCCGCGACGAAATCGGTGGTGTGCGGCATGGCGATCGAGGCAACCGTATTGCTCGCTTGCGTCACCGTTCCCGTGACCACACTGGATGCGTTGGCGGAAATGTCACGCCCGTAGGTCGCATTTCCGACGACATCGGTCCCGCTACTAAACGTGATATCTCGATTGGCAAACAGATCGCCGTTGATATCGATCAGGCTGCGTGTCGTGACGATGTCTTCGACGGCGTAAAAGTTGCCGCGTGTTCGCGAACGACGCTGAATGCCGTATCCGAAATCGATAGCTATATTTTCCCGAGCATAAACGTCGCCCAGCACGGTGCTGTAGGAATCCAGCGTCACCATCTGACCGGCGTAAATGGCGAAGTCGGTCGCTTTTGCGTCCGCCGCAACTTGCGCGGATACCGTCGTTTGTAGACAAGATACCGTCGCATAAAGGACTGCGACGACAATCAGAGATCGTCGAAACATGAGAAAATGACTCCGAAGCAAAGTGTGAAAGGACCAGCCAACGATCGGACGCGAGTCAGAGCATAGTCGGGGCTATGATTCGGGTTTAGTCCAAAATCAGCCGGTCCAGCGCGATCGAATATTGCTTCTGGGGCCAACGGGATTGATCAAAAGGGAGCCCGTCCGTCCGGGTAGACTGCCCGGACGAGGACTCGCGCGTCGCGCCCGTCTTAATTTTGGAGAATGGTCAAAAAATAGGGGTGACCGAAGAGTCAATGCTGCGAGCTGACTCCATTTTTTGACCAACAAATATTTTGACCCCCCAACCACCCCCCCCCACCCC
>NZ_JBFHKV010000663.1:0-4855 GCF_041595215.1 Stieleria sp.
CCGAAGGTCAAACTGTCGATCGGAATGTCGAAGTCCAACATCGGCTCGGGCGTTCCGTCCTCAGCGAATCGGACGACTGTTTCGCGATTGGGCCAGGTCGCTCCCCAGAGCGTGCCTTCGGGATCGAAGGTCAGGTTGCCGATGCGGAGATCGCTGAAGGGTGTAAACATCTCACTGATCGGGTCAAATCGGTCGACGCCGCGACTGGTCGAAACGAAGATGTCGCCGCTGGACGGATCGATGGCCAACGTCTGAGTGATGCCTTCACCGAACTCGCGTTCCACTGCGCCCGTCTCGGCGTTGAGCAAAAGCAATGGACCGCCGCCGGTCGTCGCCCACAATCCCCCGGAAGGTGCGAACTCGAGATCGAAAATCGGATGCGACAACTCGGCGATCGCGTTGCCGACGCTACCACCTTCAATCGAGACCTCGTACAAGAAATTGCGGCCGAGCCCTCCGCTGATCAAGGTCGTGCCGTCCTCGCGCGCCGCGATCGCCATCGGGCCGATCCCGGCTTCGCTGGTCGGAATACCGCTGGCGAAGCGCCGCGCCGCAAAGGGATTCAAAACGGTGCCAAACTCCGACGTGTTGCCGGCTGATGGAACAGCCGACTGGGCCGCGAGGAACAGTTCGTTGGTCGACGGGGTTTCGACCGGTTTCGGTGCCGGCGGCAGCGGCGCGGTCGTTCGGTCGAATCGATCGGTCGTGCCCAAGTTGATTTGCGAACCATCTCCGGGAACAATCGTTCCCAAGCGAGGCGACTCCTGGTTTCCGGCTTGGTCGGTCGCGAGGGCAAGGAACTCATAAGTACTCCCGGCATCGCCAACGTAGATCCCGCTGGCTTCGGTCGATTGGCGCTGCCAAATCGCAAAGTCGCCGCCGTCCTGGGCGACGTAGACGGTAACGTGTTTGACGCCGGAACCGTCGGTCTCGTCGACCGCGTCCCAGGTGACTTCGAATCGGCTGCCATCGGCCCCGATCGGCGTCGAGGTGACGGTGGTCACTGGCGCGGCAACGTCGACACGGTGGGTGGTGACGTTGGTTTGCATCGGCGGTGCATTGCTGAGCAGCACGCGAGCCGATGCGGTGATCTCGTTGTCGATCGCAAGGTTCGCGGCAGGATTGACTTGGTAGGTCACAAACCCCGCGCCGCGACCGCGTGCATCATTCGGCGGCAACAAGCCAATGTCACCTTCGCGGACCAGTTCGCCGGTCGCCGGATCAATCGCCTGCAATCTCCAGCTTGCAATCCGTGTTTCCAAATCGACACCTGCCGTCACGCGAAGGATGAAGCCCTTGCTCTCGATGAAGTCAAAGTCGCCTTGGAAGGTCGCCAGGTCGTCGGGAATGTGAACCTGGACGTCACCGAGTTTCAGATCGCCGAGCTGGAAGGAACGCACGTCCACATCGTCATCCAACTGCGTCACGACGCGCAAGTCGTTCGTCGTCGATGCAGCCGCGGCGTCGTTTTGGAATTGAATGGTGTACGGAAGCGGCGATGTGGCGGGAACGAATTGTTGGTCACCAAAACCGAAGGGGCCGACCAGACTGGCATTCGGTGTTTCGGCGCCCGTGCCTTCGAAGAAGCGAGCGAAGTTGGGTGGTGCGAGTTCGGCGCCGGGAGGAACGTCTAGCGCAGCGGAACCAAGCTTGTTCGAGAACGGAACGTAGATGTTGAAGGACTGAAAGTGAGTCGGGCGGCTCTGATTCAATTCAAAGGCGGCCGGGTCCACTTCGGTGGCATAGGTCGCTCCGGGGTTGGACGCTTCCGCCAGCGTGGCGTCGTTGCCGTACCAGAGGCGAACCTGCTCAAAGAATTCGAGCAGGCTGCCGCTGGTCTGGATTTCTTCTCCGACCGGACCGGCAAGCACGCCCGTGGACAGTACGGCAGCGAGGCTGACGACTTTGGGGTTTTCACGAATCGGCGGGACATCATCTTCCACGCGCAGCAATCCGCCTTCTTCCAGAGCCGCCAAATAGGCGTCGGTCCAGGTATCACGGTCGGCGGCCAGGACTCGTAGCGCCGGTGTTGCATTGGGATCGTCCAGGACCGCGTCGCGCAGTGCCAGGGCATCACGAGTTTGCAGCGAGATGAATTCATCGCGATCGACCGCGGCGGCTGATGCCAAAATATGGAATTGGAACGCCACAAGTTCCGGCTCGATCGCGTCCAGGAACGACCCGGCGTACTCGCCGTACGCTTCACTGAGTTGTGGGAAGAATTCATCCAGCTTGTCTTGATCCGTGACCGCGGCGCTGAGGGCTTCGTAAAATCGATCCATCACGGCAAGAAACTCATCCTGCTCCTGGTCGATCAACTCCTGCAGCCCCGGATAGGTGTGGACGTTGAAGGTCAGCCCTGCAAAGTCACCGACGGTCAGGTCTGGGATCACACCGGGAGTGGTGATCTGGCCCAGCGCGTCGGTTTGAAAACTGCCGTCGTGCGGTGTTGTGATCGCCGAATCGAGACTGGCCCAGGGAACGTCGTCAAAGGCTTGACCGTCGGGCCGGCCGCGGAGGTTCGACGTAAACGCCGCGTAACGGAACCCAAACAGATCGGGGTTCGTGCCGAGTTCAGGAACACCGAGAGTGAAGTAGACGTAGGGCGCA
Source organism: Stieleria sp. (assembly GCF_041595215.1). NCBI lineage: Bacteria > Pseudomonadati > Planctomycetota > Planctomycetia > Pirellulales > Pirellulaceae > Stieleria > Stieleria sp. Next base: position 2,611 of record NZ_JBFHKV010000663.1, read on the forward strand.
TCCACGTTGCTGCGGTTGTCGACGGAGAAACTGAATGTGCCCACTTCGCCGGGGTTGAGCACACGCGGACCGCCGAGTCCCACCGAGACATCGGGTTCAATGGCCCGTTCAATCTGATAGCGATACGGCAACGAAGCTTCCTCGCCGCCGGGGTTGATCACCTTGACGTCGTACAAACCGCGAGGTGCGTCGCGCAAATCAAAGGTGGCGAGAATGCGGGTGCTGTCGAGCACTTCGTAGTTCACCGCTTCGAACTCGCCAAACCGCGGACGAACCAGTTTGGGAATCGCGTTCGGGGCGAACTTGGCTCCGTGAATCGTTGTCGTTACCCAGCGGGAATCGCCTCCAATATCGGTCGTCACATCGGTAACTTGGAACGGCAGCAACTCGGCCGTGATACGAACCGGCGTGTCGTCTTCGGGCTGAGAATAACCGCGGACCAGGACGTAGTACGATCCGGGCTCAGTGGTTGCGATGACGGCGGCCTGATCGGGCTTGAGTTGCCCGGAGTAGGCCGCGTCGTACTGGATGCCGTTGGGCACATCGCGGAAACGAATGAACAACTCGTTGGCGGCTTCGTCGGCATCGGAATCGATCGAGACCCTCAGCGTTTCGCCGGCACCGACTTGGACTTCATACAAGCGAACTTGTCCGGTGCTGAGCGTTGTTTCCAGCGGCACACCGGGTGTCAACGCATCGACGGTTAGGCTAATCGTACCCGGTGATGCGGTTTGATTATTGAGCTCGTTCTCGGCTTCGAAGACGTCATCAAAAATGTCGGCGCGGGTGATGACGCGGTACTGGCCGGGTTTGGCAGGCGGCAGTGTGGCGGTCAACGTGGATGTGTACGTTTCGCCGACGGCCATCGAGAACCGGGTTGCGTTATCTTCGACGATGCCCGGAAACTCAGCGCGTCCCAACGGGATATCAGTGATGTCCCAGATCGCATCTTCGGAGAGGTACAGCGCGTCCGACCAGACTCCGGTTGCTGGTTCGGGGCCATGATTGGTGACCGACCAGGTGATCTCGATGTCTTCTCCCGACTTTCCACTCGGCGGAATGCTGATCGAATCGACTTGCAAGTCCGCCGGCGGAGGCAGTTCGATCACGGTCGGCGGTTGGCCGGCAAGCGAGTTATTGAATTCCTTGTCCAGTTCGAACACGTCGCCGTCGGGGAAACGGTTGTTGATCACCGGATCGGTGATCACGATCACGTAGTAGGGGCCCTCGAGATTCCTCGGAGCACGGACCGATTGCGTGGCGGTGTATGATTGGTCTTTCGCCAGACCGCCGGAATACGAACTCGAGCCGAGGTAACGATCGGCATCCCTGTCCAGGAACGGGTCGCGCGACAAGTAGATGAGATCCGTCCAGCCTGACTGTCCCGGCGGCGTGTCACCGGGGCCAAGGTTGCTGACGGTGTACTCGACGTCGAACGTCTTACCCGCTAGCAGTCGTGGCGGCACCACCACCGAGGTGACTTGAAGGTCCGGCGGATCGGTCAGTTCGATCGGCAGCAGTGTCTTGGCCGTGTTATCCGCCTCACCGTCAAATTCCTGCACGACCGCCATGCCGGTGGCACCACATCCGACGATGTCGTTGCGGAAGATGGCCAAACAGTCCACCGCGGACGAACCTCCGCTCGTGAACTCGATACCGCTTCCGTCGATTTCAGGGAAGCGTGCACGGGTGAACTTGGAGTCAACGTCGACGATCAGATAGAAGTCGCCATCGATTCCTTGTGGAAGTCGCACATCGAGCGATCGACTGTAGGATTCATCGATGCCGAGAACTTTTCCGTTTGCGCCCGAGCCATTACTCTGCCTCAGCAGCCAGTCGGAAGGGTCCAACGATTCATCGCGAGAAAGAAAGACACGATCGGGCCAGGCTTGTTCGGCCTGATCGGTGTCGGGCCGCGGGTACGTCGCCGCATCTCCGATGTTCTGCACCGTCCAATTCACAGTAACGGTTTGACCGGACTGAACCACGCCCGATGGGACCGTCAGCGAGGTGACCTTCAGGTCCGGTTCAGAATAGCTGATCTGAATCGGCCTTGAGTCCCGGTTGTTGAATTCTGCGGGAGCGAAACCGCCGCTCTCCATCCGTCCTCCTTCGTAAACGGCGCCACGCCCCCACTTATTCGTGCCCGCGTAGAACGCGTGGCCTTCACGGTTGTTCATTGGCGGGACGGTCGGTTCGAAACGCCTTGGATCGGGGATCGGTAACGCATCAGTCCAGACATAGA
>NZ_JBFHKV010000664.1:0-4843 GCF_041595215.1 Stieleria sp.
AATCATCAATCAGCCGATGCGCGTGACGAAGTGGAACACGAACGAAACACGTCAGATTCATGTCGACGCCGACGAGTTTAATTTCTTAGGCGTGCCGGGAGCATTGGCGTTCGCGCTGGAAGATCTGCCGCCGGGCATCGACGTCGCATGGACCAAGCGGGCGGCACGACTGGCTGGCAAAAAAGCGTTTACCGAAACGGAGCTGCGTGAGTTGGCCGATGCCTTGCGCGAAGCGATGGAAACAAAGTAGCGAAGTAGGTCACGCTGTGCGTGACGATTGCCTATCCCACGGTCGGGATCGGGTCGATCAGGGCGTGTTGGACCTTGCCGTGGACGTCGGTCAGGCGGAAGTTTCGGCCCTGGTACTTGAACGTCAATCGTTCGTGGTCGATGCCCAGTTGATGCAGGATCGTTGCCTGCAGGTCGTGGATATGGACGGGGTTCTCGGCGATGTTGTATCCGAACTCGTCGGTCGCACCGTAGGTCATGCCCGGCCGAATTCCTCCGCCGGCCATCCAAACGCTGAAGCACCGTGGATGGTGGTCTCGCCCAAAGCTGTTGGGCGAAAGTTTGCCTTGGCAATAGTTGGTGCGGCCGAATTCACCGCCCCAAATCACCAGCGTGTCGTCCAGCATGCCGCGTTGTTTCAAATCGGCCAGCAGTGCCGCGGAGGGTTGATCGGTTTCGCGACATTGCCGGGGCAAGCCGTTTTGGATTCCGCCGTGGTGGTCCCAACCCGGGTGATACAGTTGAATGAACCGTACGCCGCGCTCGGCCAGCCGCCGAGCCAAGACACAGTTGGCTGCGAACGTGCCGGGGTTCTTTGCGTCGTCGCCGTACAGCTTGAACGTGCTTTCCGGTTCGTCGCTCAAGTTGGTCGCATCCGGAATACTGGATTGCATGCGATAGGCGAGTTCGTACTGCGAGATCCTGGCTTGGACCAACGGATCGTGGGTTTGGTCCAGTTTGATTTGATGCAATTTGGAAAGGGCACCGATGGCACTGCGTCGACTGTCTGGATCGATCCCCTCGGGATTGTTCAAGTACAACACGGGATCTTTACCGCTGCGAAAACGGACGCCTTGATGGCGACTGGGCAGAAAGCCGCTGCCCCAAAGCCGCGACACCAGTGGTTGGCCGCCCTTGTTTTTGGTGACCATGACGACGAACGAAGGCAGGTCGTCGTTTTCGCGGCCGAGTCCGTAGTCCAGCCACGCTCCCATGCTGGGACGCCCGGGGAACATGCTGCCGGTTTGCACGAACGTGACGCCGGGGCCATGGTTGATCGCTTCGGTGTGCATCGACCGCACAATGCACAATTCGTCCGCGACGCCAGCCAAGTGCGGCATCAGTTCACTGAGTTGCGCGCCCGACTGACCGTGACGCGAAAATTTCCACGGCGAACCGACCAGCGGCAAACTGGATTGATTGCCGCTCATCCCGGTCAATCGTTGCCCGCCACGCACCGAGGCCGGCAATTCGGTTCCATGTCGTTCGTTGAGCAGCGGTTTGTGGTCCAGCAAATCCAATTGGCTCGGCGCACCCGATTGGAACAGATAGATGACCCGTTTGGCGCGTTGCGGCAAGTGCAGCCCCAGCGCCCGGTGCGCCGGATCGGTCGCGGGAGCGGCGATCGCATCACGACTGGCCATCGCCGCCATCGCCAGGCTGCCCATTCCCAGTCCGCCGGCGGCAAAGAACTCGCGGCGCAACATCGACGTTTGACTCGGATGGAGGGGTGAGTTTTCTTTCATCGTTTCATCACGCTTTCGTCGTAGTTCATGAGGGTCCCGATTACGACAGCGGTCGCGGCGAACGCGGCTTGATCGGATGACGGGACGCTGTCGTGTTTGTCAAACCGAAGCTCCCCGACCGACAAGTATTCTTTGGCGCGGTCGGGATGCCGGCGGAAATAGGCGAGCTGGTCGGCGTACAATTCGTTGATGACCTGGGTTTCCGCATCGGTCGGATGACGGCTGGTCAACGTCCGAAAGGCAGCCAACAGCACGGCGTCGGAATCGTCACCCTGTTCAGTGATCAAACGAAAGGCCAAGACGCGTGCCGATTCGACGTACTGGGGACCGTTGAGCAACACGAACGCTTGCAGCGGCGACGAGGTTCGTTCACGCCGGACGCGACAGACATCACGTTTGGCAGCGTCCAGGGTCATCATCGCCGGCGCCGGTCCGGTGCGTTTCCAATAGGTGTAGATGCTGCGGCGATAAAGGCCTTCGCCCGAATCGCGTTTGGAGGGTTTGAACGACGCTTCGACTTCATAGGGTTTGACGGGCGGGCCGCCGAGTCTGGAAACCAATTGTCCCGAGAGTGCCAGGGCTTGGTCGCGCAACATCTCGGCGGGAAGCCGGTAGGCGTTGTGGCGGGACAACCATCGGTTTTCGGGATCGTGATTCCAAACCGCCGGATCCGGGTGCTCGCTGGCTGCCTGGTAGGTCGCTGACATCATGATTTGTTTGATCATGCGTTTGATGTCCCAACCGCTGTTGACGAAATCGATCGCCAACCAATCCAGCAATTCCGGGTGCGTGGGCGGTTCGCCTTGGCTGCCAAAATCTTCGGGAGTTCGAACCAGACCGACACCGAAACAGAGCTGCCAGAGTCGATTAACAGCGACGCGACTGGTCAGCGGATGGTCCGGGCGCAACATCCAATCCGCCAGCCCCAATCGGTCCTTTCGCGTGGAATCGTCCAAGCCCAGAATCGCTTTGGGGGTGCCGGGCGTGACCGGTTCGGCCGGCGCGTCGTAGGCTCCGCGTTCCAATCGGTACGTGGTGCGGATCCCCGGTGCCTCTTTCATCACCATGATCTCTTGAATCTGATCCTGCAACTGATAAGACGCGCGTCTGGCTTGCCCGAGTTTCTCGCGGTGTTGTGCCAGTTCGGTGTCGTGTCGCCGCAGCAGATGGTCGGACACGATTTGCCGTTGCGCTGGCGTCCAGTCCTGGGATGCCGAGTGGACCCAAGTCAACGTTTCGTCGGGCTCGGCGAGACGCTGGATCTCCAGGTCGGTCAATTCACAATCGAACACGTGAAACGAATCGACTTCGCCGGACGTGAATCCGCGATCGCGAAAGCGTTGCCCGATCGCCAAGTGATCGCCACCGCCTCCGGTGATCTGTTTGGTCAAATGGTCACGCACCGTCACGGCCGGAACACGTTGCCCGTCGATGGCGATCGACAATCCGTCCGCCGAACTGGAACCGTCGTTGGTGACGACGACGTGAACCCATTGACCGACGGGAATGGGATCGGGAGTGCGGATACGAATGGCGTTGCCGGGCCAAAAATGGATCAACGACCAACTCAGGTGCCCGTCTTCGATCAACAACTGGTAGCCGCGGCTGGCGGCGTCGGTCCAAGCGCGGGAGCGATGGAAAATGACCGCGCGGTCTTTGACATCGGGCGTCTTGATCCACAACGAAACCGAGAACGGTTGGTCGCGACGGAAATTCCCCGTCTTGAGATTGACGACGTCATCGCCGGTCAAGCGAACGGCGTTGCCTGCGATTCCCGGCACCGATTGGTTGGGCGCCGACGGTGGCGATTCGAAGTCCAGCGATTCGATCGGCGTGGCATACAGGGACGTGGAATACAGCCGATCGACCGGATCGGTTGCAGCGTTGCCCTCGCTGTTCGATTCGCCAGGCGCCGCCGTTTCGGGCGCATCTGCCGGCGCAGCGTTTGTTTCCAGCAGATCGCGATAGGCCTGGATGTCGATGTCTTTTTCACAGGCTTTGCGATAGCGTGCCAGATGTGAATCGATCTCCCGTTCCAGTTGTGACAAACGAATCGCTTGGGCATCGCTGGGCAGAGGCAGTGTCGGCGTCGGAATCGACGGCGTGAAAAAGGAGTACAAGCCGGCTTCGTCGATGTTGGCGAAAAACGCGGAGAGCTGGTAGTACTCGGTTTGCGTGATCGGATCGTACTTGTGCGAGTGGCATCGACAGCACTCCATCGTCAACCCCAGGAACGCGGTTCCGACGGTCTGGGCTCGATCAGCGACGTACTCGATCCGAAACTCTTCCGGAACGCTGCCGCCTTCGACCTTTTGCGGATGCAGGCGATTGAAGGTCGTCGCCAGGATCTGATCGCGTGACGCGTCGGGCAACAAATCACCGGCGAGCTGTTGGCGAAGGAATTGGTCGTAGCCAAGATTGCGATTGAACGCATCGACTACCCAATCACGGTAGGGCCACACGAAGCGATCGCGATCGACCTGGTAGCCGTACGTGTCGCTGTACCGCGCCACGTCCAACCAATCGGCGGCCATTCGTTCGCCGTAGCGGGGATCGGCCAACAGTCGGTCGATCACTGTTTCGATGGCTCCGGTGGAGGTGTCGGCCAGGAAGTCATCGAGTTCGGCAATCGTCGGCGGCAGCCCGATCAGGTCGAACGTGATTCTGCGCAGCAACGTTTCTTTGTCGGCGGCCGGTGCGAGTGGAAGCGAGTGTTGTTGCAGTCGGTGAAGAACGAAGTGATCGATCGGGTTGACGGCCCGGTCGCTGGCCACCACGGGCACGGGGCGGGCGAGCGGCGTTTGAAAGGACCAGTGGGCTTGGTATGAGGCGCCTTCATTGACCCAGCGGCGAATCAATTGTTTTTGTTTGTCCGTCAGCGCGCGTTCGCTGTCCGCGGGGGGCATCAATGTCTCGGGATCGTCGCTGAAAATCCTCGCCACCTACTCGCTGGACTCGGCATCCCCTGCAACGACGGCCCATTCCTTCGCACCTTCTTCGGTGTCCAACCGCAACTCGGCTTGTCGAGCGGAAGCGTCGGGGCCGTGACAGTGGTAACAGTTCTCCGACAGGATCGGGCGGATGTCGCG
>NZ_JBFHKV010000665.1:0-4840 GCF_041595215.1 Stieleria sp.
GATCAGTTGATCGAATATCACTGGGACAGCCTCGACGAACCGAACGTCACCCCGCTCGGCGATCCGCTGCCCGCCCCGACGGCGGTCGACGATGTCTTCCGACGCAATTCCGACGCGCGCGATCGCTACTTGAACGTGCTGGAAAACGACCAGATTCTCGGCTATCTGGGAAACGCCCAGATTATGGAATTGATCGACGCCCCTGCCGGAGTGGTGATCGCGACCGGCGGCAACGTACTGCGACTGACCGAAGACGCATTGGGCAGCGAGGGGACGTTCGAATTCCGCTACGTTCTTCAACAAGGTTCCCAGCGGGCATCGGCGAAGGTCACGTTGACACTGTTCCGCTATGACGACGATGACGTCGAGCAAGCCGTCCAACGCGTCATCGCCCGAGCCGCCGAGGACTTGGATGTCAACGCATCGGACCTGCAAATCGGTGCCGTGCGTCGATTCACCAGTCAGCCCATGCCCAGCGATCCGGCCGCGGGAATCGAAAATCCGCTCGGCGGGCAATTCGGGATTCTCGTCGACGTGCGCGTCGGCGACCAGCTTTATCGCTACGCAGCGAATTTCCAAGACGACGTTGTCCGGCTCAGCAGTCAACCACTCCGGCGCGTGATGGAACTGAGCATGCGTGCGGTGGACGTCGACGGCAACACCGTCGAATCGATTCAATCGGGCGATGAATTCTACATCGAAGTCACCGCACGGGACCTGCGAGAATTCGGCTTCGGTGTGTTCGCCGTCGCCTTTGACCTGCCCCTGCCGGTGAGCCAATTGGAATTGACCGGCGCGATGATTCTGCTGGGCAAGTTCGATGAGATTGGCGAGCCGATCACGGCAGGGGGCATCGATGAATTCAGCGCCTTGGAAGCGTTGATCGAGCACCCCGGCAATGACGCTCAGGGTGTGGTTCGATTCGGCGTTCGCGCGATCGCCGGTGGTCAAGTCACCCTGCAACTCGACCCGGCCGAATCGCTTGGCGCGGAACTGCTGTTGCGCGGACGCAACGACGAAGTCTCGCCGCTTGAAGTGGACTTCGGCTCGTTGACGTTGAACATCGATGGGATCGAACCGACCGACACCGACGCCAGCGGTGCGGTGACGCCGTCGGACGCCCTGCGGGTGATCAATTTCCTAGGTGTCTACGGCAGTGTGCTGGTCGACGACCTTGCGACACTTACAACGCGCGTCGAAGGTGAAGACGGTGAGCAGCGATTGCGTTCGATGCGACGTCTGGACACCAATGCCGACGGACTGATCTCCGCCCGAGACGCCTTGCACGTGATCAACGACCTGGCACGACTATTCATCCGCAAGGACGCTACCGACGGTGGGGGATCCAACGCCGAAGCGGAATCGGTCGACGCCGCCATCGCCAGCGACTTCTTGTCCGACGACGATGACGATGATACGCTCGACACCGTGAGATAGGCATCCAGCCTGTCAACGATCCCATCGCGCCCTCCTGGATTTCACACCGTCGCCACCACGGGGATGTCGTGTCATCCTCGCCAATTTTTTCTGCAGGTCCCGACATCGCCCCCTCGCCGTCGACCAAGACCGATTCTGTCCCCGACATTTCCAACGCTCCCGATTGGCAACAGCAGGGTTACGAACATCTTTGGATGCCGTATTGCCAAATGAAGACGGCACCCTTGCCGCTGGCGGTCGAGCGTACCGAGGGTGTTTACTTGCACTTGAGCGATGGGCGACGATTGATCGACGGCCTGGCGTCTTGGTGGTCGGCCTGTCACGGATACAACCATCCGCATGTGGTCGATGCGATGCATCGACAACTTGATAGGATGCCGCATGTGATGTTTGGCGGGATCAATCACGAACCGGCGCTGACGCTTGCCCAGCGTCTGGCCGCTCTACTGCCCGGTGACCTCAACCGCGTGTTCTTTTGTGATTCCGGATCCGTCGCGGTCGAAGTGGCCATGAAGATCGCGATCCAGTTCCATCGCAATCGCGGCCAGCGGGGCCGCACCCGATTCTTGTCGTTCGCCAATGCCTACCACGGCGACACCACCGGCGCGATGTCGCTGTGCGATCCCGAGCGCAGCATGCACGCGCGATTTGAAGGCGCACTGTTGCAACAACTGAACGTCGACATCCCTCGCGATGACGACTCGATGCAACGGTTCCAATCGCTGCTGGAGCAAAACCGAGATTGCTTGGCGGGCGTGTTCATCGAACCGCTGGTGCAAGGCGCCGGCGGGATGCGTTTTCACTCACCCGATGTGCTGCGCTGCATCGCCCAGTGCTGCCGCGACAACGACGTCCTGTTGATCGCCGATGAATTGGCGACCGGATTTGGACGCACCGGAACCCTGTTCGCGATCGAACAGGCCGACATCGTTCCGGATGTGATCTGTCTGGGGAAAGCGCTTTCGGCCGGTATGATCGGGATGGCGGCGACGGTGGCAACCGAGCGGGTGTTCGATGCGTTTTGGTCAGACGATGCGTCTAAGGCGTTGATGCACGGACCGACTTTCATGGCCAACCCCCTGGCCTGTGCCGCCGCGGGGGCTTCGCTGGATTTATTTGAGCGGGAGCCGAGGCTGGAGCAGGCGCGAACGATCGAAGCGGGACTGCGCGAATTATTGGCGCCATGTCGCCAGATCGACCGGGTCGTCGACGTCCGGGTCAAGGGCGCGATCGGAGTCGTCCAGGTCGATTCGCTCGATCACGTCGATCGGCTACGAGACCTGTTTGTCCGCCAAGGCGTCTTGATTCGCCCTTTCGGAGACTGCATCTACACGACACCGCCGCTGGTGATTTCCGCGGGCGAACTCGAAAGAATCGGCGACGCGATCGTTTCGGCGACCCGGCAATGGGCTCGCTGGCCGCGAGAGAGTTGACAAATTCACAGACTCGGTTGTTGTTGGCGGTGTTCTTTCGGGAAATAATGGTCGCCACGAATCAATTCGGCCCAACCACCGCTGGCGGTCGCCTTCCTCCCCTCCCCTGCCCTTTTATCCCTGATCGGTATCTTTGCATGTTCCTTCTGAAATTTGTCGGCAAATGCGCCGTCGCCTTTGCCGTGACCTGCATGGTCGGCGTCCCCCATTCCGCATTTGCGCAGTCCGATGCGAATCAACTGAGCGAAGCCGAAAAACGTAGCGGCTGGAAATTGCTGTTCGATGGAAAGTCCGCCGACGCCTGGCGCAACTACCAAAAAGACACGCTCGGCGAGGGCTGGAAAGTCGTCGATGGAACCCTGGTCCGCGCCGACAAAGGTGCCGGCGACATCATTACCAAAGAGAAGTACGACGCGTTTGAATTGTTGATCGATTACAAGATCAGCCCCGAAGGCAACAGCGGGCTGATGTTTCATGTCACCGAAGACAACCCCAGACCGTGGCACAGCGGACCGGAAATCCAGATCCAAGACAACGTCGACGGACACGACCCACAGAAGGCGGGTTGGCTGTATCAGCTGTATAAGCCGACGCCGCCGCGTTGGGCTGCCGACCAAACGCCCGTCGACGCCTCGCGACCGGCCGGCCAGTGGAATCAAATCTACTTGAGAATCGCCCCCCAAGGCTGTGAAGTCTGCCTCAACGGCGTGCGATACTACACCTTCAAAATCGGAAACAACGATTGGAATCGACGCGTCTCGGAAAGCAAGTTCGCCAAGTTCTCGGAGTTCGGCAAAGCCGGCGAGGGACACATCTGTTTGCAAGACCATGGCGATCATGTCGCGTTTCGCAACATCAAGGTGCGTCGCATCAATCCCGACGGCAGCGTTCCACAGCCGATCGACGGGAAGCTCGAATTAAAGAGCGAACTCGCGTTCCCCAATCTGAAACTCGATCAATGGGAAGCGGTCGATGACGACGGCAAGATTCGCCCGCTGCGGATCCTGGAACTGACCTACCCGCGTGACGACAGCAACCGCGTGTTCATCGCGTCGCAGTATGGCGAGATCTGGACGTTCCAAAATGATCCCGAAACCGTCAAGTCGCATCTGGTGCTCGACATGCGCAGCGAAGTCGCCGATTGGAAGAACAGTGGCGGCAACGAACAGGGACTGCTCGGTTTGGCCATGCACCCCGATTTCAAGAACAACCAAAAATTCTACGTTTATTACTCCGATGCCGATAACGATCGATCCGTCGTCAGCGAGTTCACGATGTCCAAGGACAATCCGAACAAGGCCGATGCCGCGACCGAACGGATCGTGATGGTGATCCCCCAGCCGTACAAGAATCACAACGGCGGCAGCATCGAGTTCGGTCCCGACGGTTACCTGTACATCGGGCTCGGCGACGGTGGCGATCGCAATGACCCCAAGGCGGCCGGCCAGAACCTGTCCATGCTGCTCGGTTCCATCCTGCGAATCGACGTCGACAATCGTTCCGGTGACAAGGCCTACGGCATTCCCAGCGACAACCCGTTCGTCAACACCCCCAACGCCCAGCCCGAGATCTACGCCTTCGGTATTCGCAACCCGTGGCGTCTGGCCTTCGACCGTCAAACAGGTGACCTGTGGATGGGCGACGTGGGACAAGAACTTTGGGAAGAAGTCAACGTCGTCACCAAAGGCGGCAACTATGGCTGGAGCAACCGGGAAGGCACCAACAGCTTTGGCAACCGTGCCGCGGTCGCCGGTGTCAGTGACCCGATCGACCCGGTCTGGCAATACGATCACCGAATCGGCCGTTCGATTACCGGCGGTCGTGTGTACCGCAACGCACGCCTTCCCGAACTGGCCGGCAAGTACCTCTACGCCGACTACGTCACCGGCGTGGTCTGGGCGTTGTCCTTTGACCCCGAAACCAAGCGTGCGACCGCCAACGAGCAAGTGATTCCCGAAGGCGTCCAGGTA
>NZ_JBFHKV010000666.1:0-4838 GCF_041595215.1 Stieleria sp.
CACGCAATCGCCGTTCGGTCTTGGCGTCTTCCTTCATCAGTTCGTAAACAGGAGTCAGCGGACGAACCACCTTGGTGCTGTAGACCAGACTGGTCGGCAAGCCACGCTGATCATCCACCATCTCGTCGGCAATCGGCTCGGGATCGTCCGTGATCTGATCGGGCTGGGCGATACTCAGTGGACCCTCGGCCATGTAGCGGATGATGTCGTCGGCGACATCCAAGATCTGCGTCGCTTCGGCGCTGTTGACCGTGTAGAAATCGGGATAATTCTCCAGCCCGTATTTGCGTGCCGACGACAGGATTGCGGGAACGCTTTTGACAGCCGCGGCATAGGCCACCGTACCGCCCTGCCACTGAAGGATCCGATCGGTGCCGAAGTACAGTTTCAGTTCACCGCCGTGGTTGGTCGGCACGGCATCACCATGCGTCCGCAGCCCCGGTTTTCGAAAATCATATTCCGATTCCGTATTGATCAGCTCGTTCAGCCGGGTGAGATGTTCCTGCGGCGTCACACGCCAGATCCGAGCCGGCGAGGATGTCGGCACCAATCGGATCTGTGCGGGCATCAAGCCAAACAGCAGATCATGATCGACGAAGTTACCCTTGTTCGGGTCACGGTGATCATGGAAGCCACCCTTGTCCTGCATGACGCGTGACAATTCGCCGACGATCCAATCGGAGAACTGCAGCCGGTCGACCACCCCCAGCTCCGACTCCTCCGGCGGCGGCATCTCCTTCAATGAGACCTGGACCCAGATGTTTCTCCATGTGCCAACGTTGCTCTCGTTGACCGGTCCCAGATCGTGCAGCGACAGCCCACCCTCCGATGCCGTCGCGTCATGGCAGTCGATGCAGTGGTCGGCAAGAAACGCCCCGGCATAGCTTTTAAAGTCCTTGTCGAGCGGTTGCCCCGGCGTGTACCGGTCGGCATGTGCCCACGACAGCGTGACGAGCGAAACGCAAAACGCGGCGAGCATGAGGCTGCCACGCGCGCAACCGCCAACCGCCAACCGCCAACCGCCAACCGCCAACCGCCAACCGCCAACCGCCAACCGCCAACCGCCAAACGCCAAACGCCAAACGCCAAACGCCAAACGCCAAACGCCAAACGGCGGGGGCAGCCGTTCCGTGCTGCATGTCTCTGCGGCCGATCATGTTGATTCTTTCTGCGTCATCGAAGCATTGCGTGTCGAGACCTGGCCGAATCGACTGCGGCATCGACTCGACGGTCTCCAACGCCGCCTCACCGACCGCAGATGGGGTGATCTAACAACACCACCCCTGCCAGGGCCGGCTAAAATACGCACGGGGGAGACGTCAAACCACCCATCTTTTGGTGGCATTCGGTGATTTCATCCGCGCAGAAATGCCCCGAAAACTCGCCTCCGGCCGCACGATCGGCGCACGAAAACCCCGTGAATACCGCGATTTGGCGTTCACGGGCGTTTGTGCCGCCCGATGGAAGCCTGAACGAATGACGATCGATCGCGATCGCCTGTCACCCGACGATTGAGTGGGATCGGCACACTACTGCGTTGCCAGACTCGTCAGCTTTGCCAACTCCTCGGCGCTCAACGCCCGATCAAACACCGCAACGCCGCCGATCCATCCGGTGAAGCCGACGGTGCGAGCGCTGTGAATGACGCGGCCGATGGTGAACGGGCCGCCGCTGCCGTCGTCGCTGGGCGTGTAAATGCCGTGCGGGTACCACCACGGATTCAGCCGCAGCGCGACCAGGTCACGCGTGGTTTCGGTGAAGCTTCCGTCAGCAGATGGCTTGAGCGTGACGTTGACTTTGGTGAAACGATACTCGCGTTGTTCCGTCCGCTGGTCGCTTGATTCATCGAGGACTTTGACCGAAAGCGGATGGTCTTCCGGCGGATTGTAGAACTGGTCTTCTGGAAAACTTGGGTCTTCACCGGGTTGTTTGCCGGGCGTGCGGTGCCAGTGGCCTTGCATGTAGGCGTTGTAGGCGGATTGGAGCAGTCCACCGCGGCTCGGATTCTCCAACCAGCGATCTCCCGATTGCCCATCGAGCCAACCGGTCAATTCATCGCGTTGGTGGTCTAACGTCATCGCAAAGCAATGCCATGAGCGGTCCAAGACATCGTCGGACGAATCGGCGGGGACTTCGGGTGATTGCCCGAGCGAATTGCATTTGTGCAGAGCGTACTTATTCAAGAACGAACTGGCTCCGTTTTCTGAAACGTGACCACAGGCGCTGCCGGCTTTGTTCAGTCCGGCAAACAGTGCGTATTGCCGCTGTCCACGCTCCACCTTGCGGATGCCGGCGGTCTCTTTCTGGTGCAGGTCGGTGCCTTCGTGCCAGATTCCCGCCAGGGCATGATTACCGCTCTCGCGAATCGCCCACACGACCACGGAAACGGAACGGCCGTCGCCCTTGATGTCCAGTGGCGTGTCGTGCAGTCGCGACCGGGGCACAAACAAGAACGGTCTGAAATTCGGATCGGTCTCTTTGCGAATCCGGACCGCCTGTCCAAACGGCCCCCGTCCGAGCAACGGAAAATCGGCGTACGACGCCGCGCGCCCCTGCCCCCAGTAGTCCTTGACGTAGTTTGCCACATCGAGCGGATACTCGGTCGACGAGCCGCCTGGAACGTGAGCGGTAAAGCGATGTTCGCCGCCCGGTTCTCGTTTGACAAAATCCCAGAACGCCACCAACCCGGGCGTGTTCGCGACGGTTTGTCGTTTGGATTCAAGATCCTCGGCGCGGATCGAGGCGGAAACGGTCAGGATGAAAACGGTAGCAAGGAATGGTTTCATAGAGATTCAGTCTTTGTACGGAAAACAGGGGCACCGTCAGGCAACAAGTTGTTCTTCACAAGACCTGCCGACAATGTTGCTCGGGTTTGCCTCACTCTAACGGAATCTATTTGTGTCGTCTCTCACTGCAAGCTGCCTGCCACGAGTATACTCACGGGCGTGACGTGGCCGACGAGCGAGCCGAGGAGCGATCGAACCTCACCCGTTTGTGCATGCTGTTGGTGAACGGTCTGAACAACATCCCGACGAAGTCATGCTATGCTCCGTTATGCTCTGACGATCTTCACCAGTGCATTTCTGCTGTTTCAGGTACAGCCGATCATCGGGCGATTCATCCTGCCGTGGTTCGGCGGAGGGCCGTCGATTTGGACCAGCTGCATGCTGTTCTTTCAAGCGGCGCTGTTGGGCGGCTATCTTTATTCGCACCTGCTTTGCGCCAAGCTCTCGGTTCGGTCGCAGGCATGGATCCATCTGGCGGTTCTGGCAGTGTCCGTGTTGCTGTTGCCGATCGCTCCCGATGAAACGTGGAAACCGCTGCCCGACCAGTCGCCCCTTGCCCGCATTCTGTTGGTCTTGATCGCGACGGTCGGCGGTCCGTATTTTGTGCTCGCATCGACGGGGCCGTTGATGCAGAAGTGGTTCAGCCAGACTTCGCCGGACCGCTCGCCCTATCGCTTGTACGCGTTGTCCAACATCGGTTCGCTGCTGGCACTTCTCAGCTACCCGTTCGTGATTGAACCCCGACTGACGCTGCAGCAGCAAAGCGTCTCATGGACGTCCTTGTACGTTGTCTTTGCCTGCTTTGCCGCGTGGTGTGCGGCCGGTCTATTGAAACACGATGTGTTGCCGATTCCAGACGACGAAGCTGCCGGACAGGCGACACTCGAATCGTCGATGCCGCAAAAGCCGGGCTGGTTTGTCGTCTTGTTGTGGCTGATCCTATCGGCATGCGGATCGGCCATGCTTCTAGCGACCACGAACCAGCTGTGCATCGATGTCGCGACGGTCCCGTTCCTTTGGATCCTGCCGCTCAGTCTGTATCTGATCACCTTTATCATCTGTTTCGATCGCCCGCAGTGGTATGACCGACGCGCCTTTGGAATGCTGTTGATGGTCTGCGGACCGCTGGCGGGCTGGGCCATTTCGTCGGGTCCCGACTTGGAATTGGCAAAGCAAGTCGTCATTTTTTCCGCCGCGCTGTTCGCATGTTGCATGGCGGTCCATGGCGAACTTGTCCACTCCCGTCCAGACCCACGCTACCTGACGCTTTTCTACCTGGTGATTTCTGCCGGCGGTGTCCTTGGCGGGCTGTTTGTCGCCATCCTCGCGACGAACTTGTTCACCGGTTATTGGGAGTTTCAGATCAGTGTTGTGGCGTGCTGCGTGTTTGCATTGATCGCGGCGTGCCGACAACGCGTCTGGGACGTGGCACCGTCAAGCGATTTCTGGACGTGGGCGGGTGGAGCGTTTGCGACGATCGTTGCAGCGATTGCGCTCGTCTGGATGCCTCATCACGAGTCCCTGGATGCGATCGACGAAATCGCGTTGTTCGGCGGATTCGGCAGCTTGATATTTTTGGGGCTGATCGCGATCGGCACACGAAGCGAGCGTTCGGTGTCGGCTTGGACGTGGTGCGGCTTGGCGGCCCTGCCCATCGGCTGGATGGTGGCTTGGGGATCGTGGCGCACGCCCGACGTGATGACCGTTCGCTTGAGCATGCAATTCGCAGCGATTTCGATCACCGCCTGGGCCGTCGCCCGGGTCGCCCTGTGGGGGCTGCGACGTTTCAGTGAACCACGTCAGATCTGGTTGACCCGCGTCGCCATTGCGATGTACGCCACGATCTTGCTCGCCCTGGCGCATCATCAAAACGTCGTCACCACCGCGCAGGCCTGGACGCTGCTGCTGGTCGGACTCGGTGGCGTCGTTGCCGAATGGGTGATCCGGAAACTTCGCTCGTCCGATCGGCCGTCGCTGGGCATTTGGTACTGGGCGCCGCTCCTTTCGTTGCTGGCGATCATGGGATACGGCTATTGGGAAACCCTTGATTCG
>NZ_JBFHKV010000667.1:0-4836 GCF_041595215.1 Stieleria sp.
AGCGGCGAAGAACTGTTTCCCGGAATCGTCGGCTATGACGACACCGTGATCCCGGAAATCAATTTGGCCCTGTTGGCCGGTCACGACATGCTGTTCCTGGGCGAAAAGGGACAGGCTAAAAGCCGCATCATGCGGATGCTAACCCGGTTCTTGGACGAGTGGATTCCCTTCATCGACCATCCCGAGTTGCCCGTTCACGAAGACCCGACCCACCCGGTCACGTCCCTCGGTCGAAAACTGGTCGAAACGCTTGATCCGGAAGACATCAAGATTGGCTGGTGGCATCGCGACCACCGGTATTCGGAACGATTGTCGCCGGGCACCAAGTTCGCAGACATCATCGGCGAAATCGATCCGGCGAAACTGACCGGCGGCGTCAGCATGAGCGCCGAAGAAGCCTTGTCGTTCGGGCTGATCCCGCGAATGCATCGCGGCATCTTTGCCATGAATGAATTGCCCGAACTGGACGACCTGGTCCAAGTCGGTTTGTTCAACATCCTAGAAGAACGGGATGTGCAAATCCGCGGATTTCCGATCCGATTTGATTTGGACATCATGATCCTATTCTCCGCCAACCCGTCGACGTACAACCGCAGCGGCAAGGTGATTCC
Organism: Stieleria sp.; assembly: GCF_041595215.1. NCBI lineage: Bacteria > Pseudomonadati > Planctomycetota > Planctomycetia > Pirellulales > Pirellulaceae > Stieleria > Stieleria sp. The sequence goes on from NZ_JBFHKV010000667.1 coordinate 612, forward strand.
CCAACTGAAAGACCGCATCGGGACGATCGTGCAAACGCACTACCCGACCGAACGTGATCAGGGAATCGACATCCTGCGGCAAGAAATCGGCGAGGACCTGGATGGCGAGTATCCGGTCCAAGTGCCGTACTTCATGTTCCAATTGGTTGAAGAGATCACCGAGCAGGCGCGGCGGAGCAAGTTCATCGATCAAGCGTCCGGTGTGTCGGCACGCTTTTCACTGGCCAATTTCCGAATCATGGTCGCCTCGGCACGCCAACGCGGCATCCTGCACAACGAAAGACCGGCCGTTCCACGAATCAGCGACTTGGGACATCTGTACTCCAGCTCGCTCGGCAAGCTGGAACTGGATCTGATGGGCACCCACCAGATGAGTGAAAAACAGGTGCTTGATGCGGTCGTCGCCAAAGCCGTCCAAGTCATCTTCGGTGAATACGTCGAAAAGCACGGGCTGGGCGAGATCGCCGAAATTTTCCGCAGCGGCGTCCGCGTCGAAGTGGGTGACTTGCTGCCGAGCAGCCATTACGCCGAACGTTTGCAGAGTGTCCCGCCGGCCTGGAATTTGGCGTTCGAGGTCAACGCCAGCGAAAGCGAGGCGGTTCGGGCCAGTTGCGTCGAGTTTGTGTTGGCGGGCCTGTATAGCATGGACCGTATCAGCCGAGCCCAACGTCACGGCAAAATCGAATACGAAGTTTAATCGCATGAACAAACGACTCGGCGGCATCATCCACGCGTACCAAAAGTACGATCCGGCTTCGTTTCCGCCACCGAGCGAGCCACCGCCGGACCTCGTGACGCCGGCCTTTGAACAGGCGCTGATGTATGGCGAGTTTCGCGAATTGAGCGAAGAAGAACTCGCCCGTGCGGTGCGTTTGGATCCCAGCCAAATCCAAGGTCTGGGCCCGAGTATCGACTTTCTCAAAGCGATGCTCGAAGAACGCAAACGAAAGATTCTTGAAACCTATGAAGCGCGGTCGGTCCAAAAGAAAGCTCGCAAAGCCTTTCACTCCGCGGCCAAGGACGTGCGGATCCCCAAAAAGCTGGCCGAAACCTACCGACAAGCGATCAACCGAGAACAACCCTACCTGCTCGAATCGCTCTGGTATCGCGCCGAAGACCATGGCGGATCGCTCTCGACGGACTTGTTGAAGGTCGCCGCGCGGATGGGCGACAAACACAACATCGAAGAACTCGCCAGCAAGTATGAGTTCACCGGCAACGAGTCGATGTCGGTTCCCAAAGCCTTGGAAATCAAAGAAGAACTCGAAAAGATCGACGAGCTGCTGAAACAACTCGAAGAAGCAGCCAAGTCGGCCCAGATCGGGCTGATCGACATGGACATGCTCAGCGAGTTCGCCCAACCGGGCGACATGGAACAGCTCGAAGAGATGCGGCGCCAGGTCGAGAACTTGATCCGCGAAGAAGCCGAGCGTCAGGGGCTGCAACGTGATTCGGCCGGCCAGTTTCGTCTGACGCCCCACGCCTACAAGATCTTCCAAGGTCGCCTGCTTGAACGGATCTTCAGCGAACTGGCCCCCTCGCGGTCCGGACGACACCATGGAAATGTCATCGGTGAAGGCGCGGTGGAATTGCAACAAACCAAGCCCTACGAGTTCGGCGATTCGGTCGCCAACATGGACATCCCGCAAACGGTCATCAATGCCCTGCTCCGCCAAGGCGACGAGCGACCGCTGCGGCTGCGCGGCGATGACATCGAAATCCACAAGACACGCAATCACCCCAAGTGTGCCACGTGTGTGATCATGGACATGAGCGGTTCGATGCGCTACGACGGCCAGTACATGAACGTCAAACGCATGGCGCTCGCGCTGCAAGGGTTGATCCAATCGGAGTACCCCGGTGATTTCTTGCGATTCATCGAGATGTACACGTTCGCCAAACTCCGAGCCCCCGGCGAAATCATCAACCTGATGCCCAAACCGGTCACCATTCACGATCCTTGGGTGCGGCTCAAAGCAGACCTCAGTGACCAAAACGTCAGCGAAGCACAAATCCACCCGCACTTCACCAACATCCAACGCTCGTTGCAACTGGCACGTCAAAATCTGGTCAATTGCGATACGCCCAACCGCCAAGTCGTGTTGATCACCGATGGGTTACCCACGGCGCATTGCGAAGACGAATGGCTTTACATGCTGTACCCGCCGGATCCGCGCACCGAGCAAGCCACGATGCGTGAAGCCGCCCTGTGTGCGAAGGAAGGAATCACGATCAACATCTTTCTAGTGCCCAGTTGGTCGCAATCCGAAGAAGACATCCGGTTCGCCAACCGGATGGCGCAGTCCACTTCCGGTCGCGTCTTCTTCACCAGCGGAAACAACCTCGATCGTTTCGTCCTCTGGGACTACGTTCAAAACAAACGCGAAATCATCGCCTGAAGTGGCGTAAGCTTCCAGCTTGCGATCGTGGCGTAAGCTTCGAGCTTGCGATCGTGGCGTAAGCTTCCAGCTTGCGTTCGTGGAGTAAGCTCGCGCCAAACGGCTGATCCTCGTTTGATATCAGCTGGTTCGCGCCAGCGTCCGGGCTCCGCCGTTTAGCTTAAGTCCCATCAGCCATAATGTTGCTAGCAAAGATTGGTGAACCGTGGTTTGACATTGCCGGTCGGTGGGAAAGTTTTGTATTGGAAGTTCTGAATTGCGCTAAAGCCGCAGAGCGAGACGTCGATCGGACGTCACTGAAGATGGCAACACCTTACGAATTGGACCTGCGAGGCACGGATGCACTCGGCGAGACACCTAAACGATAGCCAAATTACCTCCGCTGGTGCGTCGGTGGCTGCTGCCGCCCGCGTTGCCGTGATCGCAACGATCGGTTTGTCCATGTTAGGCTGCCGAAGCGGGCGGCCGACGGGTTCCATGGTCCAGGTGACCGAGGATCCGGCGGCGGTCGTGACCCATCTGCCGGCACCGGAACAGCGATTGGCCACATCGACGACCGGCAAAGACCGGGGACTGGTCAAGGTGGATCGGGGAGCGACGACGAAAACAGAACTCGCCAGTGCGACGACCAGCAGCGTAACGGAAAAACCAAGACCGTCGGCGTCCAAGCCGTCCTCCACCGCGACAACGGCTGGTGCGACGACCCGGATGAGTCTGTCGGATGCGTCCCGAACCGACCGCGCACCTGCTGGAGCCCCCGCCGAGCCGCCCAAGGGATCGATCGCCGCGGCGACCGCCAAACCCAATCCGCCGGCGCCCCAAGCTTCCTCCGACAAGACCGAAAACGCCGGCGCGACCAACGTCGACGTCTCACCGGCTGGACTCGTCTCGGCTTCCCTGACCGATCTGAGCGCGACGCAAAAAGCCAATAAGCCGAGCACGGAGGAACCGGTCGCCAAAGCCGCGCCGCCGGCTGCCACCGCCGAGACGACCACCGCGGCTGAAACAGTGGCGAATTCTTCGGCCACCCAACCGCCCCGTACGCGACGACAGGCCTTCAACCAAACCGATCTGCCCAACGACGTGACCGCAGCGATCAGGCAATCGCTTGCCCGACTTCCCGCCTTGCCCGATTCGCGGGTCGCGGCCGACGGCTTGGCCCCCGTGCGACTCGGCACCGGCATGGTCCAACTGGCCCAGCAAGACGCTCCGGCACCGCCCCCAGTCGCCGAACCAGCAGCTGCGCCCCACGTCGGCGACCTCGTTGCGAAAGCGGCGAAACCGGCAGCCACCGAACCGCAACCGGATACGCCTCGGTCGACCGAGACGACGCAGGCGGTTGCCGAAACCCAGCAAACCGAAACGACGCCGCCCACCGAGCCGATGCTAGTCGCTGAGGAGGACCCCAGCGTGGTCATGAACGCGAACCAGGTGCTGCCGGCGTCACACGCGAGTGACGATGGCGACGACAACCTGGCATTCGCCGGCCACCAAAAGACGCCGGAGATTGAATCGATCCCGACAGCCGTTGCGATGCAACAACTGAGCGAAGCGGAACTCTATCGCGCGCTGCTTGACCGATTGTCTCAGCCGAATAACGGTGAAAGCCCGACTCAACGCGAGCGACGTGAATTTGTCATGCGTCACCTGATGGTGCTCGCCGGAGAACCCGAAGCCGCGCTGGAGTCCATGCAAGGATTGAACCCGACTGAGCAACTGTATCTGGAGAATCAGTTGATGGGGTTATGGACCATGATTGATCCCGAAGGCCATCCGTCCTCCGGTCGGCGGATCACCGAAGCATTGCCGAAATTCCGCGAAGCGAC
>NZ_JBFHKV010000668.1:0-4834 GCF_041595215.1 Stieleria sp.
ATGCTGCCGGCGTTCCCGATGGACGGCGGCCGCGTCTTGCGAGCGCTGTTGGCCATGGGCATGCCCTATCGCAACGCCACACGCTTGGCCGCCGGCGTGGGCCAAGTGGTGGCTATCCTGTTCGCACTGTTTGGGCTGATGTCGGCGAACGTGATGTTGGTCATCCTGGCCGCGTTCGTGTTCTTGGCCGGTCGCGGCGAAGCCATGATGGTGGAGCGTGAGGCGGAATGGGAACAACGCGGCTGGCAACCGATCGACTCGACGGCCGAGCAACCGTTTCCGCGAGAGCAGGTGTCGATCGAGCCGGCAAGCCCCCAGCCGTCAGCCGCCGAACAGTCACTGCCGGTGGTCAACGCACAATGGGATGCCCGCAACGTATTGGGCTGGCTGTCCAGCCAATCGGTTGACGAGTTCTTGGTGTCCAGCCACGGAGTCGTGGTTGCCGTCGTCCGCAAGTGCGACTTGCTCAAGGCCGTCGCGGCGGGCATGGGATCATTCACCTTGGAACGACTATTGTCCGGTCGTTTCGTGCCGTTTCGGAACCTTCGATCACCCTCGATGTAGTCTTCGAGGGCTTCACCACGGTAGCGAACTGGCGTGACGCGGCCGCATCTGCGATCATTGATGCTGCAGAATCGGGCAACCCGTCGTCGATGCGGTGTCGAAAACGAGACGTCTTCCCAGCCGATGAGAACCAGTCGTGACCGCCGAGTCCAACGAATACGTGACGACCGAATGCCCCAACGGCCATCGCGTCCGCGGCGACCTGGGATGGCTGCACCGCGAAGTCCGCTGCCCGCATTGCCAAGCGACGTTTCGGTTTGACCGCCCCGAATCGACCGCCGCCGTTGTCACACAGGTCAGCGCCCCACCACCGGTCGAGGCACGATCGCTCAGCGATACCGGCGTGATGCGGATCATCGACAGTTTTGGTAAACCCGTCGTGCCCGAAGACGACGGCAGGACGCGGCACTGCAGCAATTGCGGCGCGGTTTATCCGAGCAGCATCTCGGTCTGCTTCAACTGCAACATCGAACTCGACCCACCCGAAGACGACGCGGCGGGGCGCGCAGCATCCGCAAAGCCTGCGTCCGGACAGGCCGGCAACCGCGCAGGCGTCGAATTCCAACCTGTCGATGAGTCGCCGTTCCAGGACGTCACGATCGGTTCCGTGATGCGGCCCCGCAAAGCGATGATCGAACTCAAGGCTTCCCATTCGATGGTGGAGACCTTGGACCGCATCCGTCAATCACCGCATTCCTGCTATCCCGTCGCGGAAGATTCCGGTAACGGTTTGATCGGATGGGTCGGCATCGAACAGATCCTGTCAGCCGAATCGGATGCGTTCGATCTGAGCATGCTCGCCAACCCCATGGCGGTGATGCATCGATCACGACCGGTCAGCGATCTGTTGCCGGTCCTGCAACGAACCAAGTGCTCCTTTGTCCTGGTCAGCGACGAAACCGACACGGTGGTCGGAATGGTCACGGCCAAGGACGTGCTCCTCAGCCTGCTGAAATAGATCCAACTGCTGAATCAGATCGACGCGGCGCCGCGACGCCGTCGATCACACGCGAGTCAGCTTGGTGACGCGCCCGGTGGCGACCCATTCGGCGACGTGGATGTTCCCATCCAAGTCAAAACAGGCATCGTGCGGGTGGATGAACTTGCCGTCCAGCCAACGTGACTCATCGGCGCGAACCGATCGCTTTTTGTCCGCCAGGATCCGCTCACGGTCGTCACCGAGTGTTGCCACCGGTTTGTAATTCAAATCCAACAGCGAAACCCGGGCGACCAGTTCTGGGACCAGCATCAGATCTCCGTGGGTGTCCACATTGGCAGGCAACCCGAAACCGTCGATCGTTTGTTTGTAGCGGTGGTCCATGTCGAACAACTGCAACGTGTGATTGGCTCGGTCGGCCACCACGATGCGTGATTCGATGCCGTCGCGGTCATCGACCCAGATGCCGTGTGGAAGGTTGAAGGTGCCTTCGCCCTTGCCGGCGCCGCCGAAGTGGCCTTTCCAATTTCCATCGGCATCGTAGTGGTGGATGCAGTACGCGCCGTATCCGTCGGCCAACAGGAAGTCGCCGTCGGGCAAGAAGGCAAAATTGGTCGGCATGAATCGGTCGCGGCCCCAGACCTTTTTGGGATCGCTGGCTTCACCATCGGCGTAGCGATCCGATTTCATCGGGGCATACTTCTGCCAAACCACTTCACCATCGAGCGTCAGCTTTGCGATCGTTTTAAGATGCTGATAGCCGCTGACGTACAAGAAGGGTGTGCCGTCTTCGACGCGGATGTCCAGGCCGTGGCCGCCGCCCTGAAACTGCTGTCCGAATGCTTTGACGAATCGCCCCTCTTCATCGAACACAAAGATCGAGGGGTGATCGGATTTTTGGGCGTCGCCTTCGTGGATCACGTACAGACGATTGTCAGGGTCCATCGTGACGTTGTGGGTGATTTGCCAATGGAATTTGTCCGGCAACTGCGGCCAGTGGTGTTGGCATCGAAATTGGAACTCGCCGCTGCCGACGACGTCTTGAGCGTCCGTTCGTTTGGACGTGATGATCGCGGGAGCGGCGACCGCCGCGGCGCTGGCGGCGAGGAACGTTCTTCGGGTGTGTGGAGCGGGCATGAACGGTCCGATGTGGGAGGAAGATTCAGGGAATGAAAGCACCCAGTCTAACTCAGCGGCGAGTGGCATGCAGTGCATGCCAATTGCCTGCGTAGGGCATGCTGTGCATGCCAATCGCCTGTCAGGCACAGCCTGACCTACGCCTTGGCGAGTCCCGCTCTCCCATACTCTACCGTCGACAACGCCCTAATTGCCGCCTCCCAGATCGGGAAGGATCAAGCGTTTGTCGGCATGTTCGGCGATAAACATCTCGATCGAACGCGCCTGTTCATTGATCGCGTTTTCGGCGGCTTCCTGGACTCTTGTGTCCGCCCGGTTGGTGAACAGCTTTGGCACGTCAACGCGGACTTTCATTTCGACGGTGACCTGGACCTCGGTGCCATCGTCGCTCGGACGCGCCTCAAGCGTTGTCTGGTAACTTTCCAGATTCCCCGCCGCCGCAATCGACTTGGTCACCACATTCATCGAATCGGCTTCAATCGTCGCCTGTTGTCGCAGCGCCAGTTCGTCTGCGTCGATCGCCGGATCATCCAATCGCACCCTGATCTGTCTGATCGCATCGAGGTTCATTTTTGATTTGCCGCGAATTGCGTTGAGCAACGGTCGATCGTCGGCACTGGCGTCCACTTGCAGGTCCCGAATTTGGACGTCAATCAATTCCATGCCCGACCGCTCAACGATCGCAGCCGTCGCGTTCTTTCTGACCATGATCTGGCGAAATTTGTCGTAGTCGCATGGCACAACGAAGCGGGTCTGATGCGCGCCGATTGCGAGGTGACTGACCGGTCGCAGTGACCAGACCGCGACTGCGACCGCGGCAACGACCAGCAACACAATCGCGACGAGGGTCCCCACACGGGACGTTGTCCAAGCGTTTCGATTCATGAGTACTCCAGTGGTAGAATCCGTTATTGTAGGCCAGGGCAAGTCCAGGTCTACGTTGCGCACGATCTGCGGCCAGTGAATTCGCAATCAGCACCCATCTCGGGAATCGTCACCCTCGCCGTTGCATTGACTAACCCTCCTGCCATTTTTCCCCGACTTCCTTTTTCGCAGCGGAGAGTCTGCGTTTCTGTCTGCGATCCTGCTCTCGATCGGTGGTGCAATGTTTGGGATGGCCTATGCGAGCGTGGTTGCGCTGTGCTGCCGACTCCTCGGCCGTCGCCCCCGTCCCCGACCACACTTTTGGATCGCCGGTCTGGCTTCGCTGGCCGTCGCCTACCTTGGGGCAATGCTCGTCCATTGATGCATTCGGACTGGCCAAGAGTCGTTCCAAACCCCTTTCCCCCATTCGTCGTTCCGAGCCAAGAGGCCGTGGTCGACAGGTTGCCTATCCTGCCAATTTGGCTTTTTCGCATCCGTCGAGAGGAGGTAGGAAGATTTTGGAGGTAGGAAAATTAAAGGCTGGAGTGGATCGGGGGAACTGGTTCGGCAGCCATCATCGGGGGTGTGTTGGCTCGTCGTTTTCAGCAGTCGGCCTGAATTGCTTTGTGTTGTTTGGTGGGCAGGTCGATTTGTTTTGAAGCCCGGTGGGGAATGGAACGGGGTAAAGTAACCGGACAAATAGTGCCATGACGTCAACCTCCCGCGACGAGCGGGAGGGTGACCTTCTATGCTGGACGGTCTCTGAAGCCTGTACATTGACATGTATGCTCGTGCCGTTCTTGTCTTGCCGGTTTTCGCTGCGAAGCAGCGATCGTGGGCGGCTGAAGCCTGCACACCAACACGTAGGCTCGTGCCCTTGTTTGTTTAGGCGATGACGTCGTGGAGGGTGTTTCCGCCGATGATGAGGGGGCGGTTGTTGCGGTCGTAGATTTCGGTTGCCGGATCGATGCCGAGGAGTTGGTAGATCGTGGCGGCCAGGTCTTCGGGTTTGACCGGATTCTCCGCCGGCCGGCTGGCGTGTTCGTCGGACTTGCCGTACACGTAGCCTTTCTTGACGCCTCCGCCGGCCAACAGGGCGGTGTAACACTGCGGCCAGTGATCGCGGCTGAGGTTCTTGTTGATCTGCGGTGTGCGGCCGAATTCGCCCATCCAAACGACCAGTGTTTCGTCGAGCAATCCGCGTTCTTCTAAATCGTCCAAGAGCGTCGGTAACGTTTGGTCGGTGATCGGCAGTTGGTACTTGTTGACGATCTCGTACATGCGTGTGTTGTCGAATCCGTGCGTGTCCCAGCCGCCGTCATTGACACGGCG
>NZ_JBFHKV010000669.1:0-4832 GCF_041595215.1 Stieleria sp.
CGAACTCGTCTTTCTGCAAGTTCTTGATCGCGGTGTCCAGTTTTTCCAGTTCGGGATCACTGGCGAACACCGCCTTCATCGCGAGGAATTGTTGATCGGCCGAGGGCTGGTCGGTGGTCGCCGATTCGGGCGTGACCGCCACGGTTGCGACGAACTCCTCAAACGCCTTTCGCTCCTCGTCATTCATTTCCTTGAGTGACTGGGCATCGAGAATCACGAACAAGCGATTCTTCAAACGTGCCCGCAGTTGCTCCAGCGGCGCTTTCCAGTTCCGGTAGTAGACCGGAACCTCGCGAACCTTTTGGAGCCGCAGTGCTTCGGTCTCGATCTGGTTTTCGACCTCAAAGTTCACCCGCGCGATGATGTCGCGGACCGGGATCATGCCCGTGCGATAGGCGAATCGGGGTTCCCAAGTTCGGCAAACGACCAGTAGCGCGACCGCCGCGGACAGACCGATCAGAATCCGGACGGCCCAATCGGCTTTGTCGCTATCGATCCACCATTGAACCATCTTCGGCTTGGGGATCCCCAGCGATTCAATGCGTTCCTGCCGCGTTCGCGTCTTTGTTTGGCCGTTCATGTCTGCGGATCCGATTCCTCGGGTGGGCTACCGATCCAACGTTTCCTCGCCACCGCTACGCCCGGACAGTTCGCCTCCGATCACCCGGACGCCGCTGCGCCGCGGACGAGTCGAAGCTCCGGTATTCTCAGTCTCTTCGTAGGCTTCGACGATGCGTTGTACCAATCGATGCCGGACAATGTCTTCGCCGGTCAATCGAATCATGCCGATCGCCTTGATCCGATGGAGTCGACGGATAGCGTCTTTCAATCCGCTCGTCACCCCACGCGGTAGGTCGAGCTGCGTGGCGTCACCGCTGACCACCATCTTGCTGCGTTCCCCCATCCGCGTGAGAAACATTTTCATTTGTGCGATCGTCGTATTTTGGGCTTCGTCCAAGATGATGAAGGCATCGTTGAGTGTCCGCCCCCGCATGTAGGCCAGTGGAATCACCTCGATGACTTCCTGCTCCATTAACTCACGCGCTTGGTCATAGTCAACCATTTCACCCAGTGCGTCCAACAGTGGCCGCAGATAAGGGTTTAGTTTCGCGCGCAAGTCGCCGGGCAGAAAACCTAGGCTTTCGCCGGCTTCCACGGCGGGACGGACGAGGACGATCTTGCGAATCTGGCCGGCTTTGAGAGCCTCCACCGCGGTCGCCACCGCTAAATACGTCTTTCCACAGCCGGCCGGCCCGGTCGCGAAGGTCAGGTCGTACTCGCGAATCGCATCGACGTATTTGGCTTGCCCCTCGGTTCGCGGACGGATTCTGCGGCCGGCATGTTGGATCGCGATGTCTTCGCCACCGGACACCTTCAGTTTGGCGCCGGGCTCGACCTTGGCACCCTCTTCGACCGCAGCCGTCTCCACGTCCTCGCCGCCGATCGCACCCTGTTTTTGAACTTTGTGCAGCAGCTTTTCCAAGGTACGCATCGCCCCGGAGACGCCCTCGCCCTCACCGGCGATTCGAACTCGTCCGTTTCGATGCGTGATCGTGACATCGAATAACTGCCGCAGCTTTCGTAAATGTTGGTCTCGGGGACCGAAAAGCTGCAACAACTCGTCGGGCGCCGTGACCGTTAATGTGGCTTCAGTCATTCGGTTTAGGCCGACCTCTCGGCCATCAATTTGGGATGATCCCGTCGAACCGTTCCTGTCGAGCGGCCGCTGTCCGGGATCACGAAGTAATCAATCAATCGTATCGACTTCACCAGAAGAAGACACCGCATTATGGGCCACCAACACCGGTGGCGAAGCAGAAAAATGCCGGCACGCTCGCTGCAAGCAACGAGTCGGTCACGTCCCATACCCCCCCCAATCCGGGCAGCAGGTTGCCGCTGTCCTTGACGCCGGAATCCCGTTTAAACAGGGATTCAGCCAGGTCTCCCACCATGCCCGAGATCGCCAGGGCCGGTCCCAGCACGATCGCCCCGACCCAGGATGGGGCCAAAAGTGCGGATAAACCAGTTTTAACGGCGGTCTCGTTCATCACCGTCGTAGTGTCCGCCGGGCGTGCCAATAATGCCGGAAACAAATACGCCAGCGCGAAATAGGCGACAACCGTCGACGCCAAAATGCCTCCGATCGCGCCCTCGATCGTTTTTCCAGGTGACAGCCGCGGGATCAACTTGTGTCGCCCCAGCGCCCGGCCCGAAAAATACGCTCCCGCGTCGGCCACTTTGGTGACCAGGATCGTCGTCACCAAGGCGGCGAGTCCGAATCGCCCGGCCGTCGTCTCGGCGTGCAGGCCACGGAGTGCGATCAGCATCGCCATCGGCACTCCGACATACATCGAAACGAAAATCGCCGCCGAGGTTCGCCGGATCGCGTCGCCGCGGGTTTCGTTGCCGGCTTTTCCGTACGCTCGCATCTCGGCGATCAAGCTCAGAAACACCGCTGCGGCCGCCGCCAGCACGATCCACCCCAGCCGCCCGACGGGGCAGTTTTTAGGATAGTCATCCGCGCTCAGCACCCACAGAAACGGAACCGCCGCCGAGCACGCGACCAGCGTGGCACCGACCACCGCGACCGTCCGCCGGACCGGTTGGCCGCCCGCAGCGAGCATCACCGCGATTTCCCACGCCGTGCCGATCGCAAAAAACAGCAGCAGCGGCAACAGCCAGACGCCATCCGCATCCGGAATGCGGATCGAGTAGTCGAGCGACAATAAACCGAGGACGATAACAATCAAGATCGCGCTGGTTCTCAAACGATCACGCAGCATCAAGTCTCACCGAACGTTGATTCGACAGGTGTGTCAGAAAGCCCGCCGAAGCGTCGGTCCCTGCACCCGAAACTCTCCAGCGCCGCCGCGAATTCCTGGCGGCTGAAATCGGGCCAACAGGTTTCGGTGACCCACAACTCGGCATAGCTGAGTTGCCATAGCAAGAAATTGCTCACCCGCATCTCACCCCCGGTACGAATCATCAGATCGACATCCGGCAACCCCGCGGTGTAGAGCCTTTGCGTGATGGTTCCTTCGTCGATGGCGTCCACGTCCAACAGTCCGGCTTGGACGTCACGACAAATCGATCGTGTCGCCATCGCCAGCTCATCGCGTCCGCCATAGTCAATCGCCAGCACCAGTTGCGTGCCCGGGTTGTCCGCCGAAACCTCGATCGTTTTGTCCATCTCGACCAAGACGCTCGCGGGCAATCGATCGCGTCGGCCGATCACCTTCAGCCGCAATCCCTGCTTCATGATCAACTCGCGTTCCTCGACCAGGTATTGCTCGAGCAACTGCATCACGAATTCGAGTTCCGCTTTGGGCCGTTTCCAGTTTTCACTGGAAAGGCAATACAGGGTGACCGCTTCGATTCCGAGCTCGGTGCAGGTCTCGCTGACCATCCTGACCGAGTCGACGCCACGGCGATGCCCTTCGATGCGCGGCATGCCGCGCGATTGAGCCCAGCGACCGTTGCCATCCATGATGATCGCAACATGATCGGGCAAGCGTTTGGGGGCCGCGTTGGGATCGACGTTGCGAGCAGCGTCGGTTTCCGGAGACTTTGAGTCAGGGATCTTTGCGTTCATCGATCGCTTAGGCTCCGATCGGCTGCAAATTCAACTCGTCGGATTGCTTCGTGAAAATGGTTTGAGCACGGTCGGGGCCGACCGACAACACGCCGACTGGAATTCCGACGAGGGCTTCGATTCGTCGCACATAGGCCAATGCGCCTTCCGGAAAATCCTCTTCGCGACGCACGTCATCGACCGGTTGTTTCCAACCCGGAATCGTTTCGTAGATCGGCTTGCAACGGCGAAGCTGGTCGGCATGGCCTGGGAATCGCGTGATCCGCTCGCCGTCCAGTTCATAGGCGACACAAATCTTGAGCTCATCCAAGTGTGCCAGCACGTCCATCATCATCAACGCCAATCGGGTCACGCCGCTCAGTCGTGCCGTGTAGCGAACCGCAACCGCATCGAACCATCCACAGCGTCGCGGACGCCCGGTCGTCGTTCCAAACTCATTGCCCAGCGTGCGGATTTTATCGCCCGTTTCGTCTTCCAGTTCGGTCACGAACGGTCCGCCACCGACGCGGGTGCTGTAGGCCTTGCAGACGCCTAGGACCGTGTTGATCCAGCGCGGCGGCACCCCGGCACCGGCACAGACGCCGACGCCGCTACTGTTGCTGCTGGTGACAAACGGATAGGTGCCGTGATCGATATCCAGCAGCGCCCCTTGTGCTCCTTCAAACAGGATCCGTTTGTCCTGCTCGGCGGCATCCAGCAATGTATCGGTCGTGTCGGCGATCATGCCCTGCAGTCGGTTCGCCCAGCGGGTCGCTTGAGCGATGACCTTGTCGGCGGCGATCGATTCGAGTTCCTCCTCGGACGCTCCCATGTTTCGCAGGATCGCCAGTTTCTGTTCGGCGACCGTTCGGATGCGTTCATCTCGGCCGGGTTGGACCAGGTCGGTCATGCGGATCGCGTGGGTGCGTCCCACCTTGTCTCGATAACACGGTCCGATGCCTCGGTTGGTCGTGCCGATCGACTCACCACGCAGTGCGGTCGCGTTGATCTGGCGGTCTTCGGCCATGTGCCAAGGCATGACCAGGTGGGCCCGCTCGCTGATTTGCAGATTTTCGTCGCAGTTGACTCCGCGGGGGGCAAGCCCCTCCATCTCGCCGATCATGGTCTCGGGGTTGATCACGACACCGGGGGTGATCAGATTTTGGACCCCACGATGCAGGATTCCGCTGGGAATATGGTGCAATTTGTAGACTTCATCGCCGACAACCACCGTGTGGCCGGCGTTTGCTCCGCCCTGATA
>NZ_JBFHKV010000670.1:0-4831 GCF_041595215.1 Stieleria sp.
AATCGATTCGTGGTCGCCTTCCAATTGCAACGTGGTCGAGTTGACAAAGCTGCCGCGGGCTTGGATCACGGTGACGTTGCGACGCTTGGCCAGATTGCCCAGTCCGCCGGTCAGGTTGGAAATCACCTGGTCCTTGCGGGCCCGCACCTTGTCGATGTCGATCGTCGGCTTGCCGGAGTATTCCACGCCCCAATTGGCTCTCAAGTCGTCCACTTCGTGGATCACTTTGGCGACGTGCAGTAGCGCCTTGCTGGGGATACATCCACGCAACAAGCAGGTCCCGCCGAGCCGGGGTTCCGCTTCGACAATGGTGACGTCCAATCCTTCATCGGCGGCCAGAAACGCGGCCGCATAACCACCGGGACCACCGCCCAAGACAACAACGGGACAATGCATTTTTCTCTATTCGATTGGCGAGGAAGACTGTTGGTTTCAAAGACCACCGTCGGAGCAAAAAAGAACGGACGCCGAGGCGTCCGCGACGGAAGCTGAATTGTACTGTCAAACCGCAAATGGGCGTATGCTTCCAGCCTGCGAAACCCCGTGAAGGCAAGCTGGACGCCACACCGATTTGATTAACGAGACAGGAATTCGACGACGGCGTTCGCGTCGACCGGCAAGCTGATGTCGCTCGCACCGGGCAACCCCAGCATCGTCGCCTTCAAGCTTTCGCTGTCAAACGCCACCCAGTCCAGTGCATCGGGGGCCGCGTTGGCGATCACACCCCGGTACAGGTTCTTCAGGTTCTCGCGATTGCGGACTTCGACAATGTCGCCCGGACGCAGGATGTAGCTGGGCTTGTCGACCTTCACGCCGTTGACCAGGAAGTGGCCGTGCGCGACGCCTTGACGGGCCTGGGGACGGGTCTTGGTGAATCCGACTCGGCGAACCACGTTGTCCAACCGACGCTCGCACATCAGCAACAACAGCTCACCGGTGTTGCCCGACTTGCGACCGACGGCGTCAAAGTAGCGACGCAGCTGGCGTTCGCCCAACCCGTAATAGTGCTTGATCTTTTGCTTTTCTTGCAATGCCGCACCGTAGTTACTCGGGCGACGGCCGCGGACATGCATCCCGGGCGGCGTGTTGCGGCGGTCGAGGGCGCGAGCGGCACCCGCGGTTTCATAAATCAGGGTGCCGAGTCGACGGTTGACGCGTGCTTTAGGGCCGGTGTAACGAGCCATAGACGGTGATTCTCCTGGGTGTCCGCAATCGGCCCCACTGACGGATCGGCATAAAACCAAGCCGCGGGTGGACCGCTACAGATCAATAAAAGGGGTCGGGCTGCGGGACGAACGGTGGATTGATACCGATCGAAACGCTGCCGGCGCGATCCGCTGATTTCACCCGGAGAGACGATTCTCCGAGGGCGGTCGCGCGTCGGTTTTGGGAAGCGGCAGAGTGTCGCCGCTCAGCTCGGGATTTTCAAGGCCAACGGGACATTTTGAATCGCTTTGATGTTTCCCGCGATCGCAGTGCTGCCCCAGCGGGCCGCCAGCATCACGCTGTTGATCCCCGACCCGATCCCCAACATCGCTACCCGGTCCCCCGCCGTCAGGTCGCCCTGCTCGGCCGCCGACGCGACCGTCAGCGGCAGGGCAACCGAGCCCGTGTTGCCGAGCTGGGGAAACGAAACGCTGTCCCGCTCGGTGGAAAGCCCCATCGATTCCAGCATCGCCACCCGATGGCGGGTCCCGACCTGGTGGCAAACCGTTCGCTCGATCGACCCGCGATCCCAGCCGCTTTCGGCCAGCAGTTTCTCGAAAGCCGCCGCCCCCGTGGCAATCCCCTCGGCCATCAGCTGCTCCGAATCGGTCTCCATCAGCGGTTGCATCGCCGCGCCGGCCGAGTCGCTGTCGCTGACGCACAGATCGTGAAACCGGGTGCGGGCCTCGGCGATGCCGACCTCGATCGCGGTCGCCTCGGGCGCCAAACGCTCGTGGGTCAGCAGCCAGGCACAGCTGCCCGATCCGATCGTCAATGACGCAAACGCGCCCTTGATGTCCTTGCGCCGCAGCGACGTGTCCCCGTTGAGGGCCTGGATCGTCGATTCGAGCAGCATCCGGCTGTTTTCGGTGCCCACCACAATCCCGGCATCGATCGCGCCGCTCTGGATCATCATCGCAATCTGAATCGCGCCGTTGATCAGGCCCAGGCAGGCATTGGAAACGTCATAGACCCAACAATCCGAGGACAGCCCGATCCCGTGGTGCACCCGCGATGCCGTCGCCGGCTCCAGGAAATCACGGCACACGCTGGCGTGGATCAGGCAGCCGATCGATTCGACGCCCAGCCCGGCAGCCTGGACGGCCAGTTTCCCCGCTTCGATGCTGGGGCCACTGGGGACAGTCCCCACCGGCCAGACACGGCGCTGGGCGATTCCCGACATCAGCTCCAGTCGGCCTTCGGGCAGCTTCAGACGCTGGTAGAGCGGTTGCAGACGCTGTTCGATCTGGTCACTCGACCAAACCTCGTCGGGGACCAACGCGCCGATCGCCGCCAGTCGAACGTTTTCAAATTTCACGGACGCGTTTCCTTCTCGGTTGAATTCTCGTCGGTTGTATCGCCAGGCCTGATTCTCTTCCGCTCGGTTCCAGCTGAGTTGCGGTAGTCTACCCCAGCAGCATTCTCAGGGAGAGGCGTCGCGGAGGCCGCCGGTGGCCTGGGTTGGTTGAAGCGGATCACATGTGGGATTCGCCGTCTCGCGTCAGCGTACGGGTCTCGTCCTGGTTTGAACCTTGTCGATTGAGAGCGGCGGCGCCCGGACGCTGACGCGAACCGGCTGATGTCAGTTGATGATCAGCCGTTTGGCGCGA
The DNA here is from genome assembly GCF_041595215.1 of Stieleria sp. Classification (NCBI taxonomy): domain Bacteria; kingdom Pseudomonadati; phylum Planctomycetota; class Planctomycetia; order Pirellulales; family Pirellulaceae; genus Stieleria; species Stieleria sp. The sequence goes on from NZ_JBFHKV010000670.1 coordinate 2,817, forward strand.
GCCTACGGGCCTTGCGCTGGTCAAAGCCTTGTCGATTGAGAGCGGCGGCGCCCGGACGCTGGCGCGAACCGGCTGATGTCAGTTGATGATCAGCCGTTTGGCGCGAGCCTACGGGCCAATCCCGCGGAAACGATGTTCAGCCTGGCATTCCGGTCGCATTCCGGGTTGATACCGGGTTGCTTCCGGGAGCCATCCGCCTTTAAACGCCGCTTTGATAGCAAAAAAGCGCTTTGCTAGCACTGCCTGTCGTGCTAGCACACGTCAGTTTGCACAAGATGTAGAGATTGTTTGGAACCCGTGAAAAATGCCGCTACTTTTCGCACCGCTCGGAGAGGCTTGCGAAACGTCGCCGGCCTCTGACCCAGAGCCGACACCGCCGGGGCGGTCCTGATTAAGGACGATCACTATGGATTCCAAGATGGATTCTTATCGCTCTTCTATTCATCGAGTTCAGCGGACTCACCCCGACTCGGCAGTTCGGTTTGGCAATCCCGGTTCACTCGCAACCGCTTTGCCGCTGCGTTTTCCTGCTTCCCGTCACCTCCGACCGACGCATTGTTTGCGTCGAGCCGAAGTGGCGGGGCGTTCTTCCAGGTAACCGTGCACCCATTTTTTGACGCAGCACGCGGCTGCGTTGTCATTCTTGGATTTTGCGACTTTTATGAGGAAACGTCGGATGTCAAACGAAGCCCTGGTTACCAAGCCGATCATTGGTATCAATTGTGATTTTAAAGCTGCTGACCGCAGCAAACCCGGGTTCGCCTATCTGGCGGCGGGCTATTTTCAATCGATTCTTTCGGCCGGTGGCATTCCGGTCGTCGTGCCTCCGATGGACGACCCCGAATCGATCGCCCGGGTTCTGGATCACGTTGAAGGCTTCATGATGATCGGTGGCGGAGACCTGGATCCGCGCAACGACGGCTTCATGTTGCATTCGAGTGTTCGTCCGATGGATCCGGTACGTGAAACCAGTGACCGCCTGTTGGTCGCAGAAATCGCCGAGCGTCGCATCCCGTTGCTGGCGATCGGAGCCGGCATGCAACTGTTGAACATTCAGCAGGGCGGCAACCTGTTCCTGCACATCAAAGAAGACTTGCCGGCGGCGGTTCCGCACTTGGACCCCCATGACCCCAACCACCGACACACCCTGGAAGTCGAAGGTGACTCGCTGGTCGGCCGCGTCTTTGGCGACGGTGAGATTTGTGTCAGCAGCCGCCACCACATGGCGATCGACGAAGTCGCACCGGGTTTCCGCGTGACCGCCCGCTGCCCCGATGGTGTGATCGAAGCCATCGAAAGTGAAATGATGGATTGGTTCGCGGTCGGAACCCAGTTCCACCCCGAATGTGCCGCCGCCTCGGCGCTGGACGTCCGCATCTTCGAAGAGTTCATCGAAGGCATCTGCGCGGCCAAAGAGCAAGAAGCCGAAAAACTCCGTCTGGTTGCCTGAGCGCCAGACGACGCTTTCGTGGGATCGGCCTTCGACCTGTCATCTCTCCCGCCCGACAGGCTGGAAGCCCTTCCCACTGGGACGACGTTCAGCGGCTGATCATCGTTCGACATCAGCCGGGAGAACGTCAGCGATCGTAGTATCCCCAACCGATGCCAGCCGGTTCGCGCCAGCGAACCGAGTCTCCCCAAGGGATGGCAGCGAGTAGCCGGAGGTCAGCGCAGCGCCACCTCCGCAAAGCCATTTATTCGCTGCGTTTGACGAGGTGTTAGCGGCAGGGCGCAAGCCTGGACCGCTAAAACGTTGGTGTTGACACTCTGTTCGGTTTACGCGACTTCGCTTCCGTTTGATTTCGTCACCGCTCGGCCTCGCTTCAGCCGAGACACGATGGGTCGTGAGGAATCTGGACGGACGGAAGATTGCAAATTGAAAAATGCAAATTTGCAATTGGAAGTTTTCATTTTGCAATTTTCAATCTCTTGCACCGTGTCCTGCAACGGGGAAACGGGTGCCGGACATTTCTGGAATGAAACCAGCGCAAAGGAATAAGGTCGTCAACCCCGAA
>NZ_JBFHKV010000671.1:0-4830 GCF_041595215.1 Stieleria sp.
CAGTCGGCATGTTGGCAAGGACTCGTCGCCTCGTCCACTACCGCCTACCCGAAACGCAAGGTGGCAAGAAAATATCGCATGGTCGCACTCATTTCGCGTCACCCACGTTTTCCAGCTCCCCGGCTTTCTTCGTCCCGTTTAAGGCGGGCCGCAATGGGGACAAGGTTCATCGGTGACGGCCGCTTCGGTATACTCGGCTTCGATGACGGAGAATTCGATCGAAACGACTCTCGGCACGCCGGCGAAGTTCTTGCCCGGGATCGGTTCGTTGCGCGCCGAGAAGCTTGCCAAAATCGGGTTGCGGACGGCGGGTGATCTGCTGTTTTGTTTTCCCCGCAGCTACGAATTCCCTGCGCCGCCGGCCCGAGTCGACCAGCTGCGTGAAGGCCAATCCGCTTCGTTGGTCGGCACGATCGTCGACGCCGAAATCGTCTCCCGGACGCCCGGTAAATCGATTTTCGGGGCCGTCGTTCAAAACGATTCCGGTGCGGTACGGATCGTGTTTTTCAACCAGCCGTTTCGCGCCGAGCAAATCACGTTTGACCGTCGAGTCATGATCAGCGGCGAACCGAAGCTGAACGGTTTGCGATGGGAATTTGTGCACCCCAAGGTGACGTTGCTGGAAGACGACGGGGAAATCAAGAAGCCACGAATCCTGCCGATCTATCCGCTGACCGAAGGCGTCAAACAAAACGAGATGCGGCACTATGTCAGTGCGGCGATCGACGGTCTGTGCGAAACGCTCACCGAAGTCTTGCCGGTTGATCTTCGCGACCAGGCGACCGCTGCGCTGCGCGCGGCCGAGATCGATCTTCGGCTGCCGCTGCCGGACATTTGCACCGCGGTCCGCAGCATTCATTGGCCCGCCGATCAAAACGATTTGACGGCGGCGCGAACGCGTTTGGTCTTTCAAGAACTGCTGGTCATGCAACTTGCATTGGCGATGCGGCGCCGCAAACTGACCACCGACCTGCGGTCCACGCCGCTGCCCGCCTCGGCGATGCTGGACGCGCGAATCATCAATCGATTCCCTTTTGAACTGACGGGCGACCAAAAGGCGGCGATGAAAGACGTCGGTCGTGACATGGGCCGCCAGTTTCCGATGAACCGCTTGCTGCAGGGTGACGTGGGCAGCGGCAAGACGGTCGTCGCGATTTACGCGATGATGTTGGCCGTCGGTCATTCCCATCAAGCGGTCTTGATGGCGCCGACGGAGGTCTTGGCCAGACAACATTTCCAAACCCTGACCCGGATGCTGGCCGACAGTCGCGTTCGCATCGGGCTGCTGTGCGGTTCGCTGACCGCGGCAGAGCGGCGGGAGACGCTTCGCAAAACGGCGTCCGGAGAAATCGATCTGCTCGTCGGTACCCAAGCCCTATTGTACGGCATCGAGTTCAAGAATCTGGGGCTGTGCGTGATCGACGAACAACACAAGTTCGGCGTTCGCCAACGCGTTCAACTTCGCAGCGGCGGGGTCGACCCCCATTACCTGGTGATGAGTGCGACGCCGATCCCGCGCTCGGTCGCGATGACGATCTTCGGCGACGTGGACTTGACGACGCTGCGTGAAAAACCGCCGGGCCGCGGCAGTGTGAACACTTACCTGGGTCGCGACGAGTGGCGCGACCGCTGGTGGACGTTCGTCAAAAAACAACTCGATGAAGGCCGACAAGCCTTCATCGTCGCTCCCCGCGTCAGTGCGCAGGCCTCGCCGACTCAAGATGACGTCGATGTACCCGACGAAGACTCGGCGACCGACGAAGATGTCTCATCGGTCGAAACCGTCTACGAAGAGCTTCGCACGGGCACCCTGGCAAAGTACCAGGTCGGGTTGCTCCACGGCCGACTGTCCAGTGAGGAGAAGCGTGCGGTGATGGAGGCGTTTGCGGACGGAGAGACCGACGTGTTGGTCAGCACGACGGTGATCGAAGTCGGGATCGATGTGCCCAATGCAACCGTGATGACCATCTTGGGCGCCCAGCGATTCGGATTGGCCCAGCTTCACCAACTCCGCGGGCGAGTCTCACGCGGTACACACGCCGGACACGTCTGCGTCTTCACCGACGGTGAACAATCGCCGGAAGAGTTCGAGCGATTGAAAGTGTTAGAAAGCACCAGCGATGGCTTTGAACTCGCCGAAGCCGATTTCAAAATGCGTGGTCCCGGTGACGTGTTCGGTTCACGTCAAAGCGGCATGCCCCCGCTGCGGATCGCCGATCTGATGAACGACATTGACGTGCTGCAAGTCGCACGCGACATCGCTCAGCAAACGATTGACGAAGATCCAGAGCTGTCCGATCCGAAGTGGGACGCGCTCAAGAAGCAACTGATGCGCCGCTACGGCAAACGCTTGGACCTGGGCGACGTGGCCTAGCCGGCCGTCCAGGCCCTTCGGCATGCGCCACATGCGTTACGGGCAACGCTGTGAAGCGTTAATTCCTTGCGTTTTACGCGGTGTTAGCGGCAGGGCGCCAGCCCGCCGGGCCCTCATCGTTCCCAGAACACCGGAGGGCTCGCGCCCTACCGCTAAAAAAATGCTTCACAGCATGCGTTACGTGAGCGTCGGCATGCACAGCATGCCCTACTTGTTCCACCACCAGGTGCTGGATCGCGAGGCGGCGACTTGGTTCGTCAGCGAGGTGTCGACTTGCTGGTCATGAACGATTTGGAAGGCGTTGATGCTGACGCCACCGGATGCCGTCACAACCCAGCCGCTTCGTCCCTTGATGAAGCTGCACTCTGGTGCGATCGTTTGAGGTGCGTCCAACGTCGGCATTTCCAGCATTTCTTGATCGCGGAGCACGACCAATTCCAGTCCCGAACGATTTTCGAGCTGTTCTTGCACGATCAGCGTCGAAGCGACCGTCAGATCCATCAGGTTTTGCAGATCACCGAAGACCGGCATTTCTTTGGCCAATTGGTCAAAGCGTTCGGTCATCGAGGTGGCCCATTTCTCGGCCAACTTGTCGGACTTTCCGGCACTGGTTGCCGTGCCGTCGGCGGCAATGGCATCTTGTTCGGTCATCGTTCGGATCCCTTGACCGGTCAATTTCCAAACCGTGCCTTCTTCGTTACGCGTCAAGCTGTCGTACTCGCATTCCATCCACCAGCGAGGATTCATGCTGCCGGCGTGAGAGGTGTTGCGGGCGAGTTGCAGGTAGCTGGGAAGCCCTTTGACGGGCGAATCTTCGATCGCCATCGCCAGCCGTTTCATTTGATAATCCGCCGCGACAAGGATGCAGGCGTAGCGGCTGGTCGCGGGAATGCCGTTCAACTTGATCATCTGCGGTCCGAATGCCTGCTTCATCCCGGCTTCCAGGGCGGAGGGGTTTTGCCCGGGGCGGAGTTTCATGCGACCGAGAAACGCGTTCAAACGCTGCCGGCCTTCGGCCGTCGGTTCGATCGAACAGCTGATGCCTTGGGCACGCGAATTTTCGACGTTGCGAAGCGCAACCACCAGGTCTTCCAACTGCAGGATCGCGGCGCCGGTTTCGGTGCCGACGACGCTGCCGGTTTCCGACAGGGTCCAGGGTTCGGCCGGTCCAGCCAGGATCAAGTCGTTGTTTTCCTTGTCGACCAGCACATAATCGACGCCGGTCAAACCGGCCAGATAGCGGATCTCAGAGGGAAGTCGCGCGCCCGTTTTGCGAACCTCGATGATCGCGTCTTGCAAACCCGAGAGCGACACCAGTCGCAGATCCGTCGCAGCTGCCAAATCGCCTGCCGGAGCGGTGACGACGTTGCGAAGCAGGTTGAGCAGTTCTTGGTTTTCCTCGACCGTTGCCGTACGAACCACGCCGGTTGGATCAATCGAAACGCCGCCAACGTTATTGCCGCCACCGCCGAAGTTTCCTGCTTTGGTCAGCGAGGCGACTGCAACGAGACAGCTCATCGCAATCGCGATCATGAATCGAGCTTGGCTCAGTTTCATCGAAAAGTTACTCCGAATGGAATTGGATTTTAGACGCCGGCAATTCGCAAAGACGCGTCATCGTACGGCGGAAAAGTCGGTTGGGAGGCGGCCTAGACTGCATAAGAGAATAGTTGCCGCCCATTCTAGTCGCAAGTTCGACCCGGTGATCTGATAAACTATTCGGCATCCAATCGACTCCAGCCTCTTCGAGCGACTTCCAGGGAATCAGAGCACTTTGAGCGACAGCAGCCTCACCTTGCCGCCCCACGACGACGATTCGGGCCCCAACCGTCTGCCGCTGAAGGCGGTTTCCGCCTCAGACGGCCAATGGAGCACCCCCGTGGGTGGCATCGATGGCGGATACCTGGTGATCCAGTCGGCGGGGCGTTGGAGCGACGTTTTTCGACTCTCCGCACCCGGACAAGTCATCCTGGGACGGTCCAGCACCAACGACATCGCGATCCGCAGCGAAAAAGCGAGCCGCCAACACGCCCGGGTCTGGTCGACAGCGGCGGGCTGGATGATCGAGGATCTGGGCAGCCGAAACGGAACATTTCTCGGCGGCCGGCGGATCCAGGCTCCGACGGCCCTGGCCGACGGCGACAAGATTGAAATCGCCGGATTCTCGCTGCAGTTTGTTCACCAGATTCAGTCCGCCGAGGGGCCCGTCGCCTCGCCCAGACCCGCCGGGGCGACCGAAGATCACTTGACCCTGGCGATGGAAGCGGCGTCGATCACCGATCGTCGCTCCAAAAGCGAATACTTGCACAGCGATCCCCTGGTCATCGAATCGCCCGCCCAACCCGGGGCACTGGTGCAGACCGAAAAGGCCCGCGCAACACTGCTGCAATTGGCTTTCAAACTGGCCGGTGCGGAAACCGCTGCCCAAGCGATCGATTTGGTCCTGGACCGCCTGG
>NZ_JBFHKV010000672.1:0-4824 GCF_041595215.1 Stieleria sp.
AGCCAGATGGATTTTTTGCACTCCCACAAGCAGGGTCCCGGCGAGGTGCAGCGTTTGGCGTGATGACCGTTCCTTCGTCTCGCATTGCACGATCCATAAGCAGGCTTGCACCGACCTTGCGCAGCGGCGCTGCCTGAGCAACCGTATCGAAGATGAAAGCGATCGTTTTTTACTGCCGTCCGGATCGCCAAATCATTGACAAACAAGAGATCCAGTTGGGCTGGCGTTGAGATCCATCGCATCAAACGAGATGTTTGGCACAACGGTTGCGACGTAAGAACGCCAGCGAAGCATCGGAGTGATCGGATGTTTTGAGCGATCAGACAACAAGCGGATGCGCATTGCGTCGTTCCGACTTTCTAACCCGCGGACCCTTCCGCCATCACGAGCCGGCGTGCTGCCGCTCGTCGATTCGTATTCCAAGGAGTATAGCCATGAGTGTCTTTCGCCGTGATCCGTTTGATCCCGATCAATCGCTTGAACACCAACACCACGCGGGATGCGGCCATGGACACACGCATTGCGAACCGGCCGATCAAACGCAGTGCCAACACAGTTCCGTCAATGATGTCCCGCAACCGGCGTTGTCGTCAGAAGACGCGATGAGCCGCGCGGTCGAGACGGCGGTGGTCAAGGCGATCTTTGGACAGAGTGATGTTTCGCGGCGGAAAGTGTTGGCGGCTGCGGGAGCCGGTGTGGTCGCTGAAATCGTCCGCGGCATGTTTCCCTTGGATACGGCCAAAGCAATGGCCATGGAAATCGGCAAGATCGAAAAACCGGATCTCTCGATCGGTTTCATTCCGATCACCTGCGCAACGCCGATCATCATGGCCGAACCGATGGGTTTCTACGAAAAACACGGGCTCAATGCCAAGGTCCGGCGTGCCAGCGGCTGGGCGATGGTCCGTGACTGGGCGATCACCAAAGAAGTCGACGCGGCACACATGCTCTCGCCGATGCCGCTGTCGATCACACTCGGTGCCGGTTCGCCCAAGGTTCCGTTCTACATGCCGGCGGTTGAGAACATCAACGGTCAAGCGATCACGCTGGCGAACAAGCACAAGGGCGTCAAAACCGCTCAGGACATGAAAGGTTTTCGGTTTTGCGTGCCGTTTGAATATTCCATGCACAACTACCTGCTTCGCTATTACCTGGCCGAAGGGGGATTGCATCCGGACAAAGACGTGCAAATCCGCGTGGTTCCGCCGCCGGAAATGGTGGCGAATCTGAAAGCCGGCAACGTCGACGGTTACCTGGCCCCGGATCCTTTCAACCAGCGGGCGGTGTACGAAAACGCGGGGTTCATTTTCAAGCTTTCCAAGGAGATCTGGGAAGGACATCCGTGCTGTGCGTTCGCGATCTCGCAAGAGTTCGCCAACACACATCCCAACACGTTCCTTGCGTTATTCCGTTCCATCGTCGACGCGACAGCCTACGCGTCGGACAAGGCCAACCGCAAAGAAATCGCCAAAGCGATCGCGCCGCGGAATTACTTGAATCAGCCCGTCACGGTGCTCGAACAGGTGCTGACCGGGCGCTATGCGACAGGCTTGGGCGGCATCGGCAACGCTCCCGATCGGATCGATTTCGACCCCATGCCGTGGCACTCGATGGCCGTCTGGATTCTGACCCAAATGAAACGTTGGAAGCACGTCGACACCGACTTCGATTACAAGACCGTCGCCGAAGAAGTTTATTTGGCGACCAAGTGCAACGAACTGGCTTCCGAAATGGGTTACGAAGATCGCACCAAAACCTACACCAAGCACGTGATCATGGGCAAAGAATTTGATCCGGACAAACCCGACGAGTACTTGGCAAGTTTTCCGATCAACAACCTTTAATCCCCGACAGGTGAATTCATGATGAATCCCAAAACCTGGCGCTTGCCGAGTGATCCGAAGTGGTGGCAAGCCAAAATTCTAAGCGTCGTGATTCTGGTCGTTTTGCTGGGCGGTTGGCAGTACGCGACCAGCCGGGCCGCGTTTGATCCGACAGGCAAGACCGAAGAGGAACTGATGTTGCTCGAGTTCAACGGTGAAATCGTGATGAACGACGCCGGAGACTATGTGTTCAACGAGGAAAAGACCAGTGGCGTGCCCGGACCGCTGATGGTGGGCAAGAAGATCGTCGAAGAACTTTCGCATCCGTTTCACAAGAACGGAACCAACGATCATGGCATCGGACACCTGATTTTCTACACGGTGTCGCGGTTCAGCGTCGGGTTCCTGCTGGCGAGCGTGGTCGCGATCTTCGTCGGCGTGATCGTGGGACTCAATCCCGTCATCTTTCACGCCGTCAACCCGTTCCTTCAGGTGCTCAAGCCGATCTCTCCGTTGGCTTGGATGCCACTGCTGTTGTACACCGTTCAAAAACCGACGATCACCGCGATCCTGGTGGTGTTCATGGCGTCCCTCTGGCCCACGATCGCAAACACGGCGTTCGGATTGTCATCGATCGACAAGGACTACTTGAGGGTTTCGCGGATGCTGGAATTCGGATGGTTCCGGCGGCTGTTCACGGTCATCTTGCCGGCCGCGGCTCCGGCGATCGTCGCGGGGTTGAGAATCAGTTTCGGTTCGGCCCTGGTAGCCGTCGTGCCGGCAGAAATGCTGCTCGGGGAACTCGGGGTGGGCTATCTGACATGGATCGAGTGGAACAACTTGGACATTGCCGGCGTCTTGTTCGCCATCCTTGTGGTCGGCTTCGTGGGCTTCTTGATGGATGCCCTGTTCTCAAAACTTTCCAAGGCGGCCAGCTATGCAACTTGAAATGCCAACTCCCGAACTTCAATCCGCTCCGCCAGCCGAAGCGGACCAATCCAGCGACGGTCAATTGTCCGTCCGCGAGGCGTCAAAGTTTTTTCCGTCCCTGACCGGTGACGGCGAAGTCTGCGTTTTCCGCGACGTGTCATTGGACATCGCCAACGGGGAATTCGTTTCCATCATCGGGCACAGCGGCTGTGGAAAAAGCACGCTGTTGAACATCATCGCGGGATTCGACCAGCCGACGTCCGGAGAAATCCTGGTCGACGGCAAGAAGGTACTGGGACCGGGATTGGACCGGATGGTCGTGTTCCAGTCGTTCGCCTTGATGCCGTGGATGTCCGCCTTTGACAACGTCCGCGTGGCCGTGCGTTCGGCATTCCCGTCGTGGGACAGCAAACAAGTTGCCCAACACACGACGCGTTATCTGAATCTGATGGGACTGACCGATATCGGCAAAAAGATGCCCGCCCACCTGTCCGGCGGAATGCGTCAACGCGTCGGACTGGCGCGAGCCTTCGCGGTTCAACCCAAAGCCCTGCTGTTGGATGAGCCGTTCGCTCAGATCGATGCGTTGACACGTGGATCGATCCAGGACGAATTGGTTCGGATGTGGGACGTGGCCGGGGCGACCGTTTGCATGGTCACACACGATGTGGACGAAGCGATTTTGTTGAGTGACCGAATTGCATTGATGACCAACGGCCCGGAAGCCCGGATCGCCGAAATCGTCGACATCAACATCCCGCGTCCGAGGACTCGCGAACAGTTGATCGAATCGGAGGACTACATGCGTCTACGGACACGCATCCTGCGCTTCTTGATCGACCACAACCGCCGGCCGACGGCGTTGGATGACACCGCCCACGCCATGGAAGCTTACCCCCACAGCGACGAAAACCAGCCGGATTGAGTGGTGTTCCTCGTTTGCCCCAACCCTTTCACCCAGCAGTTCCTTTCTCCTTTCGCAGAGTACGCTTTATGACCACGATGACAGAATCCATGCCAACCCTCGAGCAAGTCGTCACCAAGATCGAATCGGTCAAGGTCGCCAAAAGTCTGACCTGGGCCGAATTGGCCGAAAAGATGGGCCAGAGTCCCGTCTGGGTCGCCGCGGCATTGACCGGTCAATGCTCGATGAGCGAAGACGACTGCGCCGCGGTCAAGGACGCGTTGGAATTGACCGACGCCGATTGCAAGGTCTTGCAAGGCTATCCCTATCGGGGCTCGCTGACGCAAACGATTCCCAGCGACCCGTTCGTCTATCGCTTCTATGAAATCATGCAGGTCTACGGCATGGCGATGAAAGAAGTGGCACAGGAAGAATTCGGCGACGGAATCATGAGCGCGATCGACTTTTCGATTGACGTCGATCGTGAACCCGATCCGAAGGGAGACCGCGTGAAAATCACGTTCAGCGGCAAATTCCTTCCCTACAAAAAGTTCTAACTGATGGCGACACCGCTTCCGCCGCCGACGCTCAAGCTGATGCTGGTCGACCAGTCGAGCCAGCGTCGCGAAATTCTGGAAAAGATCCTTCGGGACAACGGCTACACCAACGTCTTCTCGACGTCTGGGCTGGACGATCTGTTCGCGCTGGTGGCGACGGTCAAACCCGACGTTGTGCTGATCGAACTGGATAGCCCGAAACGCGACACGCTGGAACAGTTGCGGGAGATCAGGCAACGCCAACCCACCCCCGTGGTCATGTTCGCCCAAGACCAAGACGCCCAAACCGTCCACGCAGCGGTCGACTCGGGCGTCTGCGCGTATATGGTCGACAGCGTGGATCGCGTCAAAGTCAAGCCAGCGATCGACCTGGCGATGGCAACCTTTGCAGCCTACCGTCGCTTGCGGAACGAAGCCGACAAATATCGGACGCAACTGGATTCACGAAAAGACATCGACTTGGCCAAGGCGATGTTGATGCGGCACGAGCGCCTCGGCGAAGCCGAAGCGCACCGCATGCTTCGCAAAATGGCGATGGACAGCAACCGTAAATTACACCGCGTCGCCTTGGTCGTGATTTCAACGTTCAAGAACAAACGCTGAATTCACC
>NZ_JBFHKV010000673.1:0-4821 GCF_041595215.1 Stieleria sp.
AGACAACGCGTTCCGTACTCGCGCGTTGCGTCGTCGTTGATGTCGTACAACTCGTGAGTCGCCTTGGTTTCCTTGGAAATGTCGAGAGCTTCACGGGCGGCCGTTTGCATCCGCGCGGCCAATTCATAACTGGCGATGCGGGCCTCCAAATCACTGGCACCGGGGAACCGGTCCGCATGGTTTCGGTTCAGCGTCTGCAGGAAATCCAGGTTCTGACGCTGCGGCAATCCTTGCAGGTGCGAGGGCGCATCCAGATTTAAAATCCGTGGCTCCTTGGGACGCAAGACGGTGCCTTGATAAAGTGCCGGCATGAACCCGCTGGACCAGTTGTTGGTGCCGTCGACGGGATGCCCGCCCGGGTCGGTCAACACCATGTAGGCGGGCAACTCTTGCGTCTCGCTGCCCAAGCCATACAACAGCCACGACGCCAAGTGGGCGCGACCGGTCACACCGGGGATTCCACCATGAAAGTAGCGGATCGACACTTCGTGGCCGTTCGCGCCGGTGTGCATGCTGCGGATCAGGCAGATGTCGTCGACGATCTGTGCCGTTTCAGGCAGCAACTCGGACAGTTCGGTCCCGCATTGGCCATGCTTGGCGAACTTCCACCGCGTCCCCATCAGCTTCTTACTGGCTTCGTTGACAAAGCTGTAGCCGACTTCGCCTTGGTATTCGGTGCCGTCGTATTTCGTCAGCTCCGGCTTGGGGTCGGTCAGGTCCATGTGTGACGGCCCGCCATGCTGGAACAGCGAGATCATCGCCTTGGCCTTGGGCGGATGATGCGTCGGTTTCAGCCCCAAGTCAAACGTGGGCGGCTGCATGGGGACGTTTTTCGGTTTTGCAGCCACTTGCTCTTGTTGCAACAACCAGGCCAGCGCGACCGATCCGATTCCCAATGCCTGGCGGTTTAGAAAACAGCGGCGGGTGAGGGTTTCATTCCACATACAAGAACTCGTTGGAACTGAGGAGCGACTGACACAGATTGGTCATCGCTTGAGAGACACTTGTTCTGCCCGGCGGGATGGCTTCGGGCATCGCATCCATCATCCGAATTTGGTCGGCGACGAATTCGACGGCTAGCGCCAGTTCGTCGCCGCGAGGCTGGCGGTTGTAGGCGAGTTCCCAGGCCCGAACGATCTGGCCGGGTACCGCACCGGTCGACTCGGCGGGGCCGGCGAATTGATCTTGCGAGCGAAATGTTTCTTCCGGCCCAGATGGTTTCGTCAATGTGATGGTCACCGGCCAAGTGAACGAGTCGGAAGTGTGGTTGCTTCGGCAATCGGTGACGAAGTCAATCGTGTCGCCGGATTGCAATTCGATGCGGTCGACCGTCGTCTCGACCGTGCCGTGCTGTGCGACCCAGTCCCCGATCAAACCGGACCGACTCGACACGATTCGCCCCCGTACACCATCGCCGTTGGTGGACGGGTGATGCAAGGATCCGCTGATCGCGATCACACCGTCACGCGGCGCCACCCAGCGACGCACGACCGATCGATCGGCATCATGGGGATGCCCGCCGCCGGCGTTCAGATGTGCCCAACCGAGATGCGCGTCCGGCAGCGTTTCGCCACCACTCCAATGCGTTCCCGTCCAGTGCGGAAACGGCGTGAATTTGGTGCGTCCGCTGTCTTCATCCAACCCGCCATAACCATACTGCCACTGTGATTGCTTGGGAGTCGGCACGTGGGGAAGCGACGCCAACCGCTGCTCCGACAAGGCGACCGCTTCTTGCGCCGCGCGGTCAGCCAGTTTGGCGGATTGATCGAGAATGAATTGACCGTTGAGCAACATCAACGACTGGGTCGCCACCGTCGAACTGACTCGGTTTTCACAATTGGTTTCCATCACCGGCGCATCAAAGGTCTGCAACAGTGCGACGGGGCGACTGCGGCGAGCCTGGACGTACAAACTGCGTCGCGATTGCGGCCCGTCCACGACGACCTGACCGGTTTCGTCTTCTTTGATGGCGACCGGTGGACCGAACAATCGGCGATCAAGCGATCCCGACGCCACCAGCATCCGATCGCGAATCGTTTCGGCTTCCAATCGTCGCAGGGTCCGCGCGTAGGGGTTCGCCGAAGTGGGAACAACGCTCTGCCGCCAAAGCGCCGAGGAAAGGATCAGGCGATGCAGCTGTTTGAGACTCCAGCCCTGCTGCACAAATTCAGCTGCCAACCAATCGAGCAGGCGGGAATCCGAAGGCATCGCACCGAGCTTGCCGAACTCACCGGGCGTGGCGACCAAGCCTTTGCCGAAGTGGTGCATCCAAACGCGATTGACGATCACACGCGAAAGCAATGGGTTGTCGCGATCGGTCAACCAGCGTGCGAAGGCAAGTCGACGTCCCGTGGACGCGATCTCGGGATCGTTGACCGGAAACTCGACCTGCCGGCCTTCCGGTGAAGCGACTTCCGGTGCAGCCGGCATGACGGTTTGCTTCGGTTGGCCGGGATCACCGCGGTGAAACAGTTTGGTTTCCGGGACATGGCCGGCCGGTTCGACCAACGCCCGCACAAATTCTTCGGTCGGTTTCTTGGCCCGCACTTCGGCGATCCGTTTGCTGATCTCGGCCAGCTTGGGTTTCGAATCAGGAATGTATTGGTACAGGTTGCCGGGGGTGATGTTGACGCTGGGGTTGGCCGCCAACAGTTTCTTCTGCTCTTCGTCACGTTCCTTGGCTGGCGTTTGGTACGCCTGGCGAAGCGACGTCCGCAGTGGTTCCTCGTAGTTGAGCAGTTCTTTGTCGAGCGCCTGCTTCATGTACTCGGCCTGCCGCTGGCTTCTCTCTTGCTCGATCTTCTTTGCTTCGATTTCCACCTCCGCGGCTCGTTCGCGGTCGGCGGCGGTGTACAGCGAAACCAGACGCGCGCCCGGTGTTTTCCACGCCTTCCAATCCAACGCGGGTTCAAAGACGGCGCGGAGCGCGTAGTAATCGGTTTGCAGGATCGGATCGTAGCGATGGTCGTGACACTGGGCACAGTGAAAGCTCAACCCCATCAGCGACGTCCCGACAATCTTGATCGTGTCGATCATGACTTGATTGCGTGCTTCGTCGTTATTGGCTCCGTTGCCGGTTCCATCAGCGGCCATCCGCAGAAAGCCGGTCGCGGTCAGCAATTCAATTTGTTCGGCTGTCAGGTCGCCGTTGCGGGGGCCGGCAAGTTCGTCGCCGGCGAGCTGCTCGATGATGAACTGATCGAACGGTTTGTCTGCATTGAGTGCACGAATGACCCAGTCGCGATACTTCCAGGCCCAGGCACGTTCGGGATCTGCCACGGTATAGCCTTCGGAGTCGGCGTAGCCGGCGACATCCAGCCAATGGCGTCCCCAGCGTTCGCCATAGTGCGGCGAATCGAGCAGTTCGGTCAGCAGGTGGTCGTACCAGTCTTCCCGTGAATCGTTGCACCAACGTTGCACCTCCTCGGCCGACGGCGGCAGACCGATCAAATCGAAATAAACGCGGATGACCAACGTCGTACGATCCGCCTCGGGTTCCAGCGGCAGGCGCTGCTCCTCTGCGTCTCGCAACACGATGGAATCGATCGGGTTTTGGACGCGGGGATGGTCCACCCGCGGCGGGGCTTTTTCGGTCGCAATCGGCTGAAAGACCCAATACGCCCGCTCTTCGGGGGTGATTCCCAGGCCGGGGCCGATCGAATCGGGTTCCGTCCGTGCCGTCGGAGCGCCCGCCAAAATCCATTGCTTCAGGATCGCGGTCTCATGGTCGGGGACGTTGTGATCTCCCGGAGGCATTTCACCGTCGATGACGCGTTGCAGCAGCAAGCTTTCCTCAGGATCGCCGGGCACGATCGACGCCCCGCTGTCACCGCCCGCTTTCATCAACCGGACAAGCCGCAAGTCCAAGCCGCCTTCCAATTCCGCCGTCGCCCCATGGCAATCAAAACAATGGGCGCGAAAGATCGGCCGGATGTGCTGCTCGTAGGTCAGCTTCTGCGTCGATGGTTCTTCGGCCGACGACGACCAAACGCCGATCAACGAAGCGTGCATGCAAAACAGCAGCACGGTCAAAAACGATGTGCGGGTCATCGTCAAAATCTCGAGAGCGCGAGTGGGGTGGGATCGGAACGCTCGGCCGAACAAATCAGCACGGCTCGGGAGTTTCGATTGAACCGTTAGCATACTCGAAAACCAATCCCGCCGTCACTCCAGCCCTCCACCCCCGCCTCGCCCCTTCCGGTTGCCGGGCCTCCCCTGAAAAGCGACGGTGACCGGTCCCATCGGAATGGCTGTCGGCGCGGCGATGCCGTCGGCTCGGGGGATGGCAAGACGCTAAACGGGGCAGGCCATTTACCGAATCTTTATCCACCCGGAGGGTTTCCGGCGGAACCCAAACCGGACCGGATCGGTTTAACACTGGATCCAGGTGCCAGCTGTAACGACGAGTGATGGGGTTCAATTTGTGAAACAGTGGTCTTTTTTTGGCCTTACAATCTCCTTACTCCTGCTCGTCATCGGAGCCGCCAATGGATTGCTCCTCCGGTCTCAGCAGGCGACCACGCCGAGTCATGCACCAGAATCGGAGATCCCCCACGCCAATGCGTCTGCCGATGCGCACGTCGATGCGTTGCAACTCAGCCTGACGGCAGCAGACGCATTCGCAAGGCGATCGCTGGACGAAACGATGGCATCACAAGAGGCCGTGTTAACTGAACTCGCGAGAGCGTACGGCGAAGAATCCAATCCGACCTTTGCCCATTCGTTTCTCTCGGCATCGGACGTGACGTATTCGCAGTACGTGCAGAATCAGCACTACGGAAAAAGCGATCAGGCGGCAAAAGTCTTCTTTCGACTCGGACA
>NZ_JBFHKV010000674.1:0-4819 GCF_041595215.1 Stieleria sp.
AGAATGATACCCTCCAGGCCGCTGCTGTCAGCAAGTTCAATATTTGGATGGAGGTGGCAGATCGGCTAGACTGGGGTGACCATCCTGCACCGATTTGACGGATTTGTATGATCGAACCCAATGGACGCGAAACGAACGCTGAGTATTCGAGCCCGGTGCCGATACTCAACAGCGGCGACGTCTTGGACTCGGATGAGTTTTTCAGACGCTATGCTGCGTCGCCTGGGAATGTCGCTGCCGAACGGATCAATGGGAGGGTCTATTTGATGTCGCCCCTGCGTGCGGCCAGTCATGGTGATCCACATGCCTTGTTTGCGACTTGGCTGGGCACCTATGCGGCGCAACATGAATGTTTGATTCTTTCCGATAATCCGACGGTCCGGTTGGATGCCAACAATGACCCGCAACCCGACTTGTGCATGCGGCGGAAAGACGGAAACACCCACCTGGTCGATGGATACATTCATGGACCGCCCGAACTGATTGTTGAAATTGCAAGTTCCTCCGCCAGTTACGACCTTGGCGAAAAAAAGCAGGTTTACCAACAAGCCGGCGTCCTGGAATACCTCGTCTACGAGACAGAAAAACAAAAACTTGCTTGGTGGCGACTGGAAAATGGCGTGTACGTGGAGTTGCCTGCCGTCGAAGGAATGTTCAAAAGCTCCGAGTTCCAGGGGCTGTGGCTCGATGAATCGGCGATGCGAGCAGGCGATGGAAAAGCGTTGCTGAAGTCGCTTGCCGAAGGCATGCATACTGCATGACCTGCTGGAATAGGGGCGGGGCACCAGAATCCGAGGTGATTTGCGTTCCGCTGTCCGAGAGGCGATACTGAACAGTGTCTGGCTGGGGACGTGAAGACAATGACAGGCGACACGCGTTGATTTCACGTCCCACGCCGGGCGATTCCTGCCCCGCCGCTCTCCCGGCGATTCGTCCCAGGGTGTTTGATTCGGTCAAGATGCCGATGCCAAGCCGAGGGTCACCCGCCGAATAGACAATCCCCCGCCCCATGACTGTTTTGCAAAACACGACTCGATGGATCTGGCTCGCCTGTTGGATCGGACTGACGACCGGGATGGCGTTGGCGGAAGAACGTCCATCGAAAGATTCAAAAGCCGAATTGGCGGCGGAGAATTTTCAAACGAACATTGCTCCGTTTCTGGAAAACCACTGCGTCGTCTGTCACAGCGGGGATGATTTCGAGGGCGAAGTCAGCTTTGATCGCTTCGAGGACTCGGCCGACATCCAAGAGAATTACGAGTTCTGGGAGAAGGTGTTGCGGTTGGTCGTCGAGCACCAGATGCCACCGGCCGACCAAACGCAACCGACCGATGACGAAATCGCCTCACTCGGCCGAGCGATCGAATTCGAGTTCAACGCGTTCGATTGCAGTGCGATCAAACACCCGGGCCGTGTCACGATTCGTCGCTTGAACAAATCCGAATACAACAACACGATCCGCGATCTGTTGGGTTTGGATTTACGTCTGGCCGACAACTTCCCTTCCGACGACGTCGCCCACGGATTCGACAACGTCGGCGACGTGCTGACCATCCCTCCGATCCTGTTTGAAAAGTATTTGGAAGCCGCTGCAACGATCGCCGAAAAAGCGTTGGCCGACGAACAAGCAAGAAAACGAGTGCTGCCGCGGGAAGCGGCCAATGACGACGAACAGGTCGCGGTCGCGCGCGAGAACGTTCGCCAATTCGCCTCCCGGGCCTTTCGGCGACCGATCACCGACGACGAATCCGAACGGCTGTTCGCGATCATGCGGAACGCCTTCCAGCGAGGAGCACCACGAGACGAAATTTTCCAGACCGTCGTCGCCGCGATCCTGATCAACCCGAACTTCTTGTTCCGCGTCGAACAGGACCCAGACCCCGACGATGAAGACGGCATCCGCGCGCTCGACAGTTATGAACTGGCAACGCGGTTGTCGTACTTTTTGTGGAGCAGCATGCCGGATGAACGATTGTTCGAATTGGCCGCCTCCGGCGAACTGACCAACAAAGAAGTGTTGTCGGCGGAGGCGAAACGGATGCTCGCCGATCCCAAGTCGCGGGCCTTGGTCGACAACTTTGCCGGACAATGGTTGCAGCTCCGCGACGTGTCACTGTTGATGCCCGATCCGGTCCGGTTCCCCAATTTTGATGAACCGCTGCGTCAGGCAATGCGCCGCGAGACCGAAACGTTTTTTGAGCAACTGATTCGTCAAGACCGCAGCGTGTTGGAGTTCTTGGATGCGGATTACACGTATGTGAACGAACGCCTGGCGCGGCACTACGGGATCGATTCGATCCAAGGCGACTCCTTTCAACTGGTTTCCCTGCCGGCGGGGCGTCGCGGCGTGTTGACCCATTCGAGCATTTTGATGCTGACGTCCAACCCGACGCGAACGTCACCGGTCAAACGCGGCAAGTGGATTTTGGAGAATTTCCTGGCCGAACCGCCGCCGCCACCGCCGGCCGATGTGCCGGACCTGGAGGAGGGCGGAGAGGTCCTGGGGTCGCTGCGGGAGCAAATGGAACAGCATCGCGCCAACGAATCTTGTGCGGTCTGCCACCGCAAGATGGACGCCCTGGGCTTCGGGATGGAGAACTTTGACGCCGTGGGCGCGTATCGCGAACGCGACGGTGCCTACGAAATTGACGCCTCGGGCGAGTTGCCCGGCGGAGTCGGGTTTGACGGGGCCGATGAGCTGATGCAGATCTTGGTGCAGGAAAAAAGACAGCAATTCTGCAAGTGTCTGGCCAGTAAATTGCTAACTTATGCGTTGGGGCGGGGTTTAACCTCCTACGACCGGTGCACCGTCAATTCCGCGCTGGCGGCAATGGAAAACGATGGCTATCGATTCAGTTCACTCGTCCAAGCCATTGTCACGAGTGATCCCTTTACGATGCGTGAGAGGAAGCGAGACCAATGAGTATCCAAACGAGCCGACTGTCACGACGAACCGTCCTGCGTGGGCTGGGCGTTTCACTGGCATTGCCGTGGATGGAATCGACGGCGCCGAAAGCCGCCGCCGCCGCCGCGACCACTCCAAACCGCATGGCATTCATTTTTGTGCCCAACGGCGTCCACCTTCCCGATTGGACGCCCCAGTTGGAAGGCTACGGGTATGACTTGCCCTACATTCTCTCCCCCCTGGCACCGGTCCAGGACGACGTGTTGGTGATCAGCGGGCTGACCCATGACAAGGGGCGTGCCAACGGCGACGGACCCGGTGACCATGCGCGAAGTGCATCGGTCTTTTTGACCGGAGCACAGCCGCGAAAAGAAGGCGATTTGCGTTCGGGGATTTCCGTCGACCAGGTCGCTGCCCAGGCGGCCGGTCACGCGACCCGGTTTCCGTCGATCGAACTGGGAATCGAACCGGGACGCAGCGCCGGAAATTGCGACAGCGGTTACAGCTGTGCCTACTCGTCCAACATCGCTTGGTCGTCCGAATCAACGCCGGTCAGCAAAGAGATCAACCCGCGGTTGGTCTTCCAACGATTGTTCGGCGACGGAACGCCTGTCAATGCCGATCAAAACGCGCTTCGTCGCGAGGCTTTGCGTCAAAGCGTTCTCGACTATGTCGCCGAAGACGCCAAACGGTTGCAGTCCAAACTCGGACGCAACGATCAGCGCAAACTCGACGAATACCTTGATGGTGTTCGCGACGTCGAAAAACGCATGCAGCGCAAAGACGATGATTTCGATGTCTCCGAAGACGTCGACTATCCGGTCCCCGAGGGCACACCGAAAGATTACGGCGAACACATTCGATTGATGTGCGACATGATGGTGTTGGCCTTCCAAACCGATCGGACCCGCATCGCGACGTTCATGTTCGCCGACGCGGGCAGCAATCGAAGCTATCGTCACATCGGTGTCGGTGAAGGGCACCACAACCTGTCTCATCATGGTGGTGATGCCAACAAGCACGACAAACTTCGAAAGATCAATCAATTCCACGTGGCTCAATTGTCATACTTGTTGCAAAAACTGAAATCGACACCCGACGGTCAGCAAGGTTCGCTACTGGATCACACGTCGGTTTGCTACGGCAGCGCGATCAGCGATGGCGATCGGCACAACAACGAAAACCTTCCCATCCTGCTGGCCGGCGGCAACCAGATCGATTCGGGACGACATGTGCGTGTCGCGCCCGAAACCCCGATGTGCAACCTGTTTATGTCGATGTTGGACCGATTCGGAACGCCCGTCGATTTCATCGGCGACAGCACCGGACGCATTTCGGAGCTGCAGATTTGAACGCGACCGCGCAACGATTGCTGTCAGGCATGTTCGTGCTGGCCGTTTGCGTCGCGTCCGCCACGGCTGATTCACCGACCGATGGCAATCAAACATCCGAAATCGATCAGCTGGCGTCGGCGTTGTCCAGTGTCGAAATCGACGAGCGGCGGGACGCGGCCTATGCGCTCGCAAAACTCGGCCCCGATGCTCTGCCCGCGATCGATGCGTTGATCAAGGGATTGGGCGATCGCGACGATCAAGTTTGGATGCAATCGGCGATGGCGGTCGCTCGCATCGGCCCCCAGGCAGAACCCGCGATCGACGCCCTGGTGCGCAGTTTGGGCGATGATGACGAACAACGGCGCTACCGTTCCGCCTGGGCGCTCTCACGCATCGGCACCGCGACAATTGAGGCGCTGGTCGCCGCCGCCGAAGATGATTCGACGCGGCGGCGAATCGCGGCGCTCGACGCGATGGGTTGGATGGCGGCTGATGCCGATCGTCTGCTGGAAAGTTTGGACAATGCGGTCCGTGACCAGAATCCCGACGTGCGACGCCAGGCAACCGCGTCCCTGTCCCG
>NZ_JBFHKV010000675.1:0-4818 GCF_041595215.1 Stieleria sp.
ACTGGCCAAGGTCGATGCCAATCCGTTGGAGGCAACGGTGATCAACGACAGTTATCGGCTGATCAAGGTGCCGATGACCCAGTTGACCCGCACCGCGGTTTCCGAGCACGGTCTGAGCCCCAAAATTGCGGACCGCTGCAAGAACTTTTTTGCCATGGGCCTGGTGTACTGGCTGTTCGGCCGTTCGCTCGACCCGACGCTGCGTTTCATCGACAACAAGTTCGGCAAGAAACCGGATGTCGCGTCAGCCAACGTCGCGGCGCTGCGGGCCGGTTGGGCGTTCGGTGAAACCACCGAAGCGTTCGGCGAAAGCTATCAAGTCGAAGCGGCCGAGCTTACCCCCGGCACCTACCGCAACATCATGGGCAACCAGGCCTTGGCGTGGGGCTTGGTGGCGGCCAGCAAGCTGAGCGAGAAGGATTTATTCTATGGCACCTACCCGATCACGCCGGCCAGCGACATTCTGCATGAACTGACCAAGCACAAGAATTTCGGCGTTCGCACGTTCCAAGCCGAAGACGAAATCTCCGCGATGTGCGCCACGATTGGGGCAGCATTCGGGGGCACGATGGCGGTCACCGCCAGCAGCGGCCCCGGAATCGCGCTCAAAGCCGAAGCGATGGGCTTGGGGATGATGCTGGAATTGCCGATGGTCGTCGTCAACGTCCAACGCGGCGGTCCGAGCACCGGATTGCCGACCAAGACCGAGCAAAGTGATTTGCTGCAAGCGATGTTCGGCCGCAACGGCGAGTCTCCGATTCCCGTGATCGCACCGCGGTCCCCGGCCGACTGCTTTGACATGGCGATCGAAGCTTGGCGGATTGCCACCGAGTGCATGGTTCCGGTCATGCTGCTCTCGGACGGTTACATCGCCAACGGCAGCGAGCCGTGGAAGATCCCGACCTTGGATTCGTTGCCGCAAATTGAAATCCAGCATCCGGTCGATAGCAACGACGGCGAGCCCTTCTTGCCGTACCTCCGCGATGAAAACATGGGCCGGCCCTGGGCGATTCCCGGGACCGAGGGTCTGATGCATCGGGTCGGCGGTTTGGAAAAAGAACATCAAACGGGCAACGTCAGTTACGACCCTGCCAATCACCAATTGATGACCGAAACGCGCGCGGCCAAGGTTGCCAAGATCGCCGATCGGATCCCCGAACAAGAGGTCTATGGCGAATCCAGCGGAGATCTGTTGGTCGTGTCATGGGGCGGCACCTACGGCGCCTGCCTGACCGCGGTCCGCCGTTGCCAGGAAGCCGGGCACCGCGTCAGCCACGCGCACCTGCGATACCTCAATCCGATGCCGCGAAATCTCGGCGACCTGCTCAAATCATTTGATCGGGTGCTGGTGCCGGAATTGAACATGGGTCAACTCCGCATGTTGTTACGTTCGGCCTACCTGGTCGATTGCATTGGCTACAACAAGGTCCAAGGCAAGCCGTTCGCGGTCAGCGAACTGATTGAGCAAATTGAAGCCCTCGTGCCGGTCGCTGTCGCTGTCTAGATCGTCACGGTCTAGACCCGCCGCGGCCGTTTCGTCGGCAACACCGTGGCCTTGCTCGCAGCGTCGAGCGAGGCGACCAAACGCCGAAGCATCCCTTTAAAACACAAAACGATTCCCCATATTTCCGCCATGTCCCTGCCTGTTCTCAAAGCCGCTGATTTTGCTTCTGACCAAGACGTTCGATGGTGCCCCGGATGTGGCGACTATTCGATTCTGGCGCAGATGAAAAAGGTTCTGCCGGAACTGGGCGTGCCGCGCGAAAAGATCGTTTTCATCAGCGGCATCGGCTGCAGCAGTCGTTTCCCGTACTACATGAACACCTATGGGATGCACAGCATTCACGGTCGAGCGCCGACGTTTGCAACGGGATTAAAATCGACGCGTCCGGATCTGATGGTTTGGGTGATCACCGGTGACGGCGACGCGCTGTCGATCGGCGGCAACCACTTCATCCATGTGCTGCGCCGTAATTTGGACATCAACATCGTCCTGTTTAACAACCGGATCTACGGGTTGACCAAGGGCCAATACAGCCCGACCAGCACGGAAGGCCAGGTCACCAAGAGCACGCCGATGGGATCGATCGATCATCCGCTCAGCCCCCTATCGGTTGCGTTGGCCGCCGAAGCGACTTTCGTGGCTCGGTCGTTGGACGCCCACGTCAAGCATCTCGGCGAAGTGCTCAAACGCGCCTCGCAGCACAAAGGGACCTCGCTGGTCGAGGTGTACCAGAACTGCAACGTGTTCAACGACGGTGCGATGGCCTACGCCCAAGAAAAGAAACAGCGTGCCGACAACGTCGTCGAACTCGAACACGGCAAGCCGCTGGTGTTTGGCAAAGACAACGAGAAAGCGATCCGACTGGTCGGAACCCATCTGGAGATCGTCAACCGCAACGATGTCCCCGATGATGACCTGCTGATCCACGACGAAAAAGATCCCAACCCGTCGATTCAAATGATGCTGGCGAGAATGCGTTATCCTGAAATGCCCGAGCCGATCGGCATTTTGCGTGACGTCGACAATGTCTCGACCTACGACGAACAGATCAACGCACAAGTCGACCTCGCCAAGCAGACCCGCGGCGAAGGTGATCTAGAAAAGCTATTCCACGCCGGGGACACCTGGGTCGTGGGCTGAAACGTTTACAGACGATGTCATCATTCAACGGTTGTTCCAGGGAGGAATGAACATGCCACGTGGAAAGACTTACTCAAACGCGACCAAAGCCATCGGCGATACCCCGATGATCCAAGTGAATCGCTTGGTGCCCGAGGGTGGCGCGAGCGTGTTCGCAAAGTGCGAATTCTTTCAGCCGCTCAACAGCGTCAAGGATCGGATCGGCGTTGCGATGATCGAAGCCGGCGAAAAGGACGGCACGATCACGCCGGAAACCCATGTGATCGAACCGACCAGCGGCAACACCGGCATCGCGCTGGCGTTCGTCTGTGCCGCAAAGGGCTACAGACTGACGTTGACGATGCCCGAGTCGATGTCGGTCGAACGCCGCGCGCTGCTCCGCGCGATGGGTGCCAACCTGGTGCTGACGCCTGCCGGAGATGGGATGAAGGGCGCGATCAACAAAGCCGCCGAATTGGTTTCCCAAGACGAAACCGCCTTCATGCCGCAACAATTCGAGAACCCCGCCAACCCGGCGATTCACGAAGCGACCACGGGGCCGGAGATCTGGGAAGACAGCGGCCACCAAATCGACGCGATCGTGGCCGGCGTCGGCACCGGCGGAACGATCACCGGTGTCGCACGCTACCTGAAACAGAAAAACCCCGACTTCAAAGCGATCGCCGTCGAACCGGTTCATTCGCCGGTCATCAGCGGCGGATCACCGGGGAAACACCGGATCCAAGGCATCGGTGCCGGGTTCATCCCCAAAAATCTGGACACCAGCATCATCGATGACGTGGTCCAGGTCGATGACGAAGACGCGTTCGCCTGGGGCCGACGACTGGCCAAAGAAGAAGGCATCGTCGGCGGAATCAGCAGCGGGGCCAACATGTGGGCCGCCGCCCAAGTCGCCGCACGTCCGGAAATGAAAGGCAAGCGGATCGTCACGATCATGTGCAGCTTGGGAGAACGCTACCTGAGCACTCCGCTGTTCGGCGATCTGGGCCTGTAAGCACTCCGCCGGCGCTGCAGGTTTTCACTGGAGTCAGGGGGGCCCGTAGGCTCACGTCAAACGGCTGATCATCGTTCGAGATCAGCCGGTTCGCGCCAGCGTCCGGGCCTCGTCATGGGTGTTGACCGGGCGGTCATCGGCGCGCGCCCTTTACCGCAAAAAATGCGTCGCCGCGCTGTCGCAAACCCCCGAACCCATCGCAGATTGCCCCCGAGAGCGTATTGGGGGGGCTGCCCCGATGCTCACGCACCGTCTCACCTGCGACGGGATGGGAACCACGCACCGCCCGTTCGCCTGCCTACATCCCGCCGCTGGGGTACAATGGCTTACGATTGCCCGCGAGACGTCTTTTTCTCGCACTGCTTAGCGATCGGCGATCCTTTGGACTCGTCGAATGCGGCTTGATGCGGTAAGAATCACCCCTCGGCGACCCACACTGTCGCCGATTTTTCATTGTGGCAGAAGAGTAATTACAGGCGATCATGGCAAAGGGTTTGTTCACTCAAGGGATGTGCGTGTTGCTGCGAAGCCCCGTCGCTTTGGCGGAGCTGCAGGACAAACTCTCGGCGTTTGACATGATTGGTGTCCAGGAATCGGCCGTCGATGGTGCGTCCCCGGAAACGCTGGTGATGAGTTTTCGGCCCGAGGTGGGAGGCCACCTGCTGGTCACGCCCTCGACGGAAAAGTGGCCGGACCAGATGGGAGATCCGGAAACCTCTCCCGATGTGTTTGTCGCTTGGTCCCTGGGTCAATTCGGGCCGCTCGCGTTCCCCGGCTGCCTGGAACGGGCCGCGGAACAGTCGTGGGGGTGGGAGGACGGTGAAGATGTTCCACAGCAACACACTTCGCACGTTCGTCTGTTGATCAGCTACGTCTTGGGGGCAGATGAATCGGAGCCGGAGGACGACGATTCTGAAGACGTGGTGCTGATTCCCGATGACTACGATCCGATCGAAGAGCTGCGATTCTTGACCAAGGCCGTTTCGGCGCTCCTGGAACTGCCCCAGGCGATTTGCTATTTCAATCCGGGCGGCGAAGTCCTGCGGGATCAAAATGGGCTGCGACAAGGGCTGAACTACGCCTGGAACTACGAATTGCCGCCCCTGGACATGTGGACCAACGTGCGACTGTTTCGCGTCGATGAATCCTGGGCGTTGATGGACACCGTCGGCATGGGGCA
>NZ_JBFHKV010000676.1:0-4812 GCF_041595215.1 Stieleria sp.
CACGCGACGTTGTTACATTTGATGGGCATTGACCACCACCGCCTGTCTGTCAAATTCCAAGGCTTGGACGCCCGGCTGACCGGTGTCGAACCGGCACGGGTTGTCAACGAAATCCTGGCGTAGACTCAAGCGGAAGCCTCTGCCACGTTTGAAACCTCATCGGTCCAACCAAATACCATGCACTTTATCGTCCCAACCCCAATCCTATTGATCGCGTTTGTCGCCTTTACCACAGCTTGGATGCCAATCGCAACGGTCAGTGGCCAATCGACCGACTCGACTCCGTCCCGACCGGCTGATCGGCCCAGCGATCTGCCGGACAGTCTGCCGGACAGTGCGAAGTGGATGGCTTCGCTTAGCAGCGATGCGCTGAACGTTTATCGCGACGGGCAAACGTTGTGGTTGCAGCCGACTGCGGAATCGATCGAAGCACGCAGCGTCAATCTCCCGCGGCTTTGCGCCCCAATCCGTTCGTTGAGCTGGCACGGCGATGCCGAACGCGAGCTTAATTTTGTCCCTGAGCCGGACCATTGGCGGTTCTCCTGGAAAACCCCTGTCGATTCAGGTGCGATGATCCAAGTCGTGTTCGACGGCGATCCGCTGTTGCCCGGTGAAACTTCGCCGGCGGAACCTGACGGCGACGGTTCGGTCATGCTGTTTGCACATCAGGCTGCGACCTTCGGCGAAAAGCTGCGTTTCGAGCCCCAGTGGTACAAGAACACCGTCGGCTATTGGACGGTTGCCAAGGACTATGCCACTTGGGATTTGAAACTGGACCAGCCGGGGCGTTATTGCGTGGCGGTGCTGCAAGGCTGTGGTCAAGGCCAGGGGGGCAGCGATGCCGTGATCACACTTCGCGACGAAGCGACCATCGTCGCCGAACTGCCGTTTCAAACGATCGACACGGGGCACTTTCAAAACTTTCGCTGGAACCACCTCGGTGATCTCACCGTCATCGAGCCGGGAACGTATCAATTGCGAATCGATGCTACGAGAATCGCAAAAGGTGCCTTATTCGACGTCCGCGCGATCCACCTTGTCAAGCAAGCGAAGTAGCTGGGTCACGTGCCGATGGTTATCCGTGGGTTCACGCTGCCATCGGTGGGATTATTTCTACACGCGTCACTCGTCCTTCAACCGCTCGCGGAAGAACGCATCCGCTACGTCAATCGCCTCGTCAAACCAAACCTGTCTCCCCAAGAACGGATGCGGCGCGTCCTTGATGACCGTCAGACCGGACGGGATGCCCAACTCGTTCATTCGCCTGCGAAATGCATCCGCGCGGGTGCTGGGATCGTCCGTTTCGCCCGTGATGAACCAGCACGGCGGATCGGTCTTGTCCAAGTGTTGCAGTGGCGATGCGAGGCGATACGTTTCGGGCGCGTCTTTCAACGCGCCGCCGAGAAACTGTCTCCAGATCGTCCCGCGATCCTCCGTGGCAGAGATTTCTCGCGTGCGTTGTGACAGCAGATCCGTTTGGGCGCCCATCGGCACGGCTGCTTGAATTGCGCTGCTAAACGCCGCATTGCCACCCGGACCTTCCAGCGCTTCGTCACCGGACGACGTCGCCAGCAGCGCCGTCAGGTGCCCGCCGGCGGACAAGCCGATCGCGCCGATTTTCGCTGGATCGATTCCAAAGGCTTTGGCCTCAGCGCGGAGGAATCGCACCGCGGCTTTGCAATCGTGGATCGCCGCCGGAAAGGGCGCTTCACCGCTCAACCGATACGAAATCGTGGCAGCGACGTATCCACGCGCGGCGAGTGCCTGGGCGATCTTTCCGTGGCTGGTCCGATTGCCATTGGCCCAACCTCCGCCGTGGATACAGACCACCGCGGGCAACGCCCCCCAAGCCCCCTTGGGCCGATAGATGTCCATCTTCAACGCGCGATCACCATACCGTGCGTAGGTCACGTCGAGCTTTGCCTGCAGGCTTTCCATTACGGCCCGTGGAATCTCGGTTCGACCGTCAGCCCGCACCTTGTCCGCCTCACCGGCCGGCCGCGCGTCGAGTCGCATTTCGTCTTGAAACAAAATCGCCATGCCACGCAACTTACGAATGATTTCGCCGTTGCGCACCGGTTGCGATTCGGCCGGGTCGTCGACCAAGTCGTAAAGCTGGAGGCTCGGATTCAAAGTCAGTTTCCAATTCCTCCAGCGGACCGCGGCTAGCGCCCCCTGGCTGCCGTGGTAAAAGAAGGCTTCGTTGTATTCGTTGCGATTGATCAGCGGCGCCCATTCGCCGGGCGGATCCCAACGGCGGCGAAGTGGGACCGAGGCGTTCAGCGATTTCTTCATGCCGGGCAGTGGTACGATTTTGGTTTCCCCCTTGAGCAGCGGGCTGATGTCTCGCCCGTCAATGACGCGGTCTTGGGGAATTCGGATCCCCGCCATCGTGGCCAACGTCGGGTACCAATCCATGGCGCGAACGATGGTCGATGACTCTGCGCCCGTCTGCAATCCCATCCCGGGTCCCCAGGCGATCGCGGGCACGCGAATACCGGCTTCGTAGGTCGATAGCTTGCGTCCGCGAAGCTTCTGCGTTGGTGTTCGTCCCGGTCCGCGGCCGTTGTCGGACGCATAGACAACAACCGTGTTGTCGTCGATGCCCAGCCGTTTGAGTGTGTCAAACAAACGGCCGACGTTGTGATCAAGTTCCTCGATGGCATCCCCATACTCGCCCCAGTTCGACCTGCTTTGAAACGATTCACTGACGCCCAGCGGATTGTGCAGCATCGTGTGCGGCAGATAAAGAAAGAACGGCCCCTCCTTGTTCTTCTCGATGAACTCAATCGCCTCGTCGGTGTACCGCTTCGTCAGTTCAGCAGGATCGGCCGGGCGTTTGACGACCTCGCCATTGCGAATCAGCGGCACACCGCCCTCGTCTTCAAAGTAGACGATTTCGACCGGGTCAAGATTGTGCAGCAATCCGAAGTAATGATCAAAGCCTTGGTTGTGGGGCAGGAACGGCTCGTGAAAGCCGAGATGCCATTTCCCGATACAGGCCGTCGCATAACCGTGTTGCTTCAGGAGTTCCGCGATCGTCAATTCGTCGGGATGAATCCCGGATCGCGAATCGGCGCGATGCACCCAAATGTGATTGCCGACCCGGCGCGGGTAACAACCGGTCAACAACCCCGCGCGGGACGGGCTGCAAATCGGCGCGGCGGCATAATAGTCCGTGAATCGTGTCCCCTCGGCGGCCATCGCGTCGATCCGTGGCGTCTTGACCTCGGTCGCGCCATAACACCCCAGATCGTAGTAACCCTGGTCGTCGACAAGGATGAAGACCAGATTGGGGCGGGCGACGTCTTGACCGATGCAAGCTGCTCCCCAAGACCCGATCAGGGACGCCGCAAGAAGTAGTGCCAGGTGGATGCGAACGAGCTGTCTCATGGTCGATTGAATGCTCCGCGAGTTGGACGTCGTCAACGGCATGAACAGAACGGCATCCCCAGCGCGCGATCTGCGAGGGGTGGATGATACCACGTTTGCGTCCAACGCCGGGGCGATCGCCCAATCGGTACCGCTGCCGGAAAACGGAGACCGGTTCCGGCGCGACGCGAACCTATCCGTTCTGTTTGGCCGCTTCGATCAGGGCATCGATTTCCAGCACCTGTTCGTGGGGGATGCGATTGCGCTGATACTTGTTCCAGAGCAATTCACGCAGGGTTTCGAGATCTTCCAACTCGATGACCGGAAACTGAGTCCATTCGGTGTCCGACTTCAGTCGCGATTGGAGTTTCCATTTGCCGCCGTGGCGGGTGGCGGTGACCAGACGCGTGGCGCCTTCGTCGGTTTTCTCACGCCATTCGTGTTTCTTCATGATCCGCAACCGCCGTTGTACGCGCAACTCTCTGATTCTTCCCGATTCGATTCGTCATCGGCAATGCATTCGCCCTGCCGTTGCGACATCCTTTTTCAAGGTATGACTTCAGTATCGACACCACCACCAGGGCTGTCCACCAGGCGAGTCAACCGTCGCGGACGAAATCATGCCACTGCACGCCGTCGGGCAATGTCGAGGACGCTGCAAACTCCAGGTGCAAGATCCGTCGATGACGTGTCGTGCCCGGCTTGGACGGACCACTGCAATGGCTGATCAGCGGGCGCATTGCCAGTACATCACCGGCGGCGGCATGGATGTCAACCGCCCCGTCCAGGTTTTCTCCTTCGCTGTCGCTGGATCGATGCGATCCCCGGATGACGCGCAGCGGGCCGTTTTCGTCGGTGACGTCGTCCAAGTGAATCCGCAGCGTGAGCATCTGCTTCAAGACATCGTCGCAGGCGATCAGGTGTGGTACCCCGGCTTTCGTGGTCGGGCGTGAAAACGATGCGGACGTGATCGAGTTGTCTTTCACCGCGACCGAAGTGTCCTTGTGCCAAGCCAATGCCCAAGTGCGATCCGGTGGCTTGTCAAAGAACAGGGCACGCACCAAACCGAATCCCGTGCCGAGTCGCTCACGCAGGAATGACAACAGCGGATCACGCTGCCAAACGGTTGTCACCTCGGCAATCGACTCGATCAGATTTCGCGCCGCATACACATGACCGCGACTCGACCGCGCCCGCACCCCCTGGCTGTCATCGTCAAAGGCGCGGCTGCACGCCACGAGCAAGCTCGCGATCGATTCCGCGGGCACGGCTTGCTCGAGCAGACAGTACCCGTCGCGGTCCAGTTGCCAGTCGTTCATGTCGGCAGCAGCGATTCTACTTTCCTCGCTTCATCGCCTTTTGCAGACCTTCGGCTTCGCCGTACAGCGGTGAGTCGCTGCCCCGGCAGCCGGGGACCATCGGCGCGTCCTGGGCGGGCAC
>NZ_JBFHKV010000677.1:0-4807 GCF_041595215.1 Stieleria sp.
ATGATGTTGCGGTAGGTGCCGGGGGTAAGCTCGGCCGCTTCGACTTGATAGCTTTCGCCGAACGCTTCGGTGGTTTCACCGAACGCCCAACCGGCCCGCAGCGCCGCGACGTTGGCTGAAGCGACATCCGGTTTCTTGCCGAACTTGTTGTCGATGAAACGCAGCGTCGGGTCGAGCGATCGGCCGAACAGCCAGTACACCAGGCCCATGGCAAAAAAGTTCTTGCAGCGGTCCGCAATTTTGGGGCTCAGACCGTGCTCGGAGACCGCGGTGCGGGTCAACTGGGTCATCGGCACCTTGATCAGCCGATAACTGTCGTTGATCACCGTTGCCTCCAACGGATTGGCATCGACCTTGGCCAGTTTGAAATCCTTGTCGGTGAATCCGTCTTCGTTGGCGATCAGGATGCCGCCTTTGCGAAGATCCTGGATATTGGTCACCAAGGCGGCCGGATTCATCACCACCAGCGCATCGAGCGTATCGCCGGGCGTGAAGATTTCCTCTTTGGCAAACTGGACCTGGAAACCGCTGACCCCGGCTCGAGTCCCCCGCGGGGCGCGGATTTCCGCCGGGAAATCCGGGAACGTGGCCACGTCGTTGCCAGCCAAGGCACTGGTATTGGTCAGCTGGGTCCCCAATAACTGCATCCCGTCGCCCGAATCTCCGGCCAGTCGCACGGTGATTCCTGAGACGGATTTGACATGTTTTGTAGTCGTCATGAACTGAATCTTTCGCGTCGTCTAGTGGCCACGCCGGGGCATCTGGCGGCGTTGCCGAGGTTTCTACCGCGCCATCGCTGCGGCAATCCGTTTCTGGGCCTCAAGTTGTAGCGACCAACGGACTGTAGGGGTTGTATCGAGTGTTCCAATTCGGAAACTTCGTCAAATTCTATAATTCGGCCATCAAAACGTAATGACCGGGAGTGTTGAAACAGGCATTTTGCGCAAGAAACGCCCGGACCAACGTGTTTTCGCCTTGCAAATCGGGTGTTTTCTTGCGGTTAGACCGCGACACGATGTCCCGGGGCGTACCGCACTTCCATCATTTCGATCTTCTGACGGGTTGCCTGTAGTACCTCAAAGGCGGCGTCACCGATCTGGAAGGTCGCCCCGGCTTCGGGGATTTCTCCCAGGTTGCTGAGCACCATTCCGGCGACCGTTTCATAGTCGTCGCTCTCGGGCAGCTCCCAATGCAGCCGGTCGTTCAGGTCATCGATCATCACGCGACCACTGACGATGACCGTGGACTCGTTGATGATTTCGAACCGCGTTTCCTCGTCTTCGTCGGATTCGTCGACGATTTCACCGACGATTTCCTCCAAGGCGTCCTCGATGGTCACCACCCCGGCGGTCTGCTGGAACTCGTCCAACACGATCGCCATGTGGGATCGGCTATGCAAAAACTCTCGCAACAGCGATTCGACGCTGCGATCAACGGGCACCGTCCAGGCGTGCCGCATGATCTCTCCGAGCGGTCGCGAAGGGGTTTTTCCGTCGGCGATCTCCGGCAGCAGGTCTTTGACGTACAGCACCCCGACGACCTTGTCCAAGGTCCCGTCGTACACCGGCAAACGGGTTCGCCCCGATTCAATCACCTGCTGCATCACCGCCGGCCAGGTGTCGCCCAGTTCGACCGCATCGATGTCTCCACGCACGGTCATGATGTGACCGACGGTGTCGTCGCTCAGGTCCATCACGTTTTGAATCATCTCGCGAATGCCGGGTCCGAAGATGCCTTTGTTCGTCCCGGCCGCAATGATCGTACGGATTTCGTCTTCGAGTAACTCTTCGGACTCGTCTTCGTTTTCGTCCTGACCCGACAACCGGCGGGTCAGCGCCGCGATCACTTCACCGGGAATCGAAAACGGGTTCATGACCGAAGTCAACGTGCGCCAGAACGGCCAGGTGTGATAGAGCACCGGCGCCGATGCGAATCGGGTGACCGCGGCCGGTAGCCAAGCGTGGACGAACATCATCGAGATCGTCGCCAAGACGACCCATGCGACCAGCGAGCCGAGCATGTTGGTCAAAGCCAGCGAGCCGGTGCCCTGTTTGGAAATGATCAAGGCAGCCGTGCCCGCGATCAGAAACAACACCGTTCCGATCATCCGCAAGTATTCGCTGCCGCGAATCGCTGCGTCCTGATGTTCCAGCACGCTGCTGAATCGTTCACGGCGTTTCTTGACGCGGCAGAACGCTTCTAACGATCGCCCCGCGAAACAGTCCAGTAACTCCGCACCCAATCCACCGATGCTGCTGACCAGGAATCCGGCGGCGGAAACCATCAGGTAAGGCCACGCATTATCCACGCTGGTCGCCCTCCGCCACAGCCGGCACCTGGATCCCCAGATGCGCCAGCACCTCACGTTCGGCGTCTCGCATCAGCGCCCGCTCGTCGGCTTGGTGATCATCCATGCCACCGATATGCAACACACCATGAATCACGTACAGCAACACTTCGTTGGCAACTTCCCAGCCCGCCTCCGCTGCGTTCTCTTGAGCGGTCTCGACGCTGGCAACCAATTCGCCCTCGATGTGATCGGGATCGTCCGAATAGGGGAAACTGATCACGTCGGTCGGGTAATCGTGCGACAGATGACGGACATTGATTTCGTGGATCGTCACGTCGTCGGTGATCCGCACACCGATTTGGCCGCGTTGAAATCCACGCACCGCCGCTGCCGCTTGTACCGCGTCGGCAATTCGATCATCGCTCAATTCCAGACGATCCTGCCAGGCTTCCACCGTGACATCCCACAAGACATCCACCGCGACGCCAACACCATCGGTTGCACTGTCGGTCGCGCCGTCGCGGGGGGCACTGCTGTCGTCTTGATCGGTCGGAACATTGCGAACGTTCGCACCGAAAGGCTCAGGCTCCTCGAGATCGGGAGAAGCCGGCTGAGACTTCGAATCGGTCTCAGGCGGGCTGTTGGCTTGGGTATTTGACACGTGCGTGATAGATAGCGGTAAGGGACTTCACCAAACTCTTTCGAACAAGATTCAATTGCTGGAACGTCAACCCGCACTCGTCGAATTGACCGTCCGCCATTTTCTTTTGCGCGATCTGATCGACCAGGTTCTGAATCCGCGCCGGCGTCGGGTCGACCAGCGTACGGCTGGCACTTTCGACGGTATCGGCCAGCATCATCACGGCCGCTTCCAAGGTCTGGGGCTTCGGCCCAGGATAGCGGAAATCCTTGTCGCTGACCTGTTTTTCGTTTGGATTGTCTTCACTTCGTTTGGCCGCTTCGTTGAAAAAGTATTCGACCAGCGTGGTGCCGTGGTGCTGCATGATCAAGTCGATCAGCGGTTGGGGCAGGTGGTGGTTTCGCGCCAAATCCGCTCCGTCTTTGACGTGCGCGATGATCACCAACGTGCTCATCGCCGGTTGCAGCGAATCGTGTTGGTTGACGCCACTTTGATTTTCGATGAAGTATTCCGGCTTGAACATCTTGCCGATGTCATGGAAGTACGCTCCGACGCGGACCAGCAATCCGTTGGCTCCGATCGCATCGGCGGCGGCTTCGGCGATCGACGCGACGTTGATACTGTGATTGTACGTTCCGGGCGCACGCTGTGCCAAACGACGCAGCAACGGGTGGCTGGCGTCACTCAAGCTCAACAGGCTGAGATCGGTTTGGACGCCGAACGCTTTTTCGATCAACGGCAAAATCGGCGTCAACGCCGCTGCCGAAATCACGATGAACGCCCCGGCACGCAAACCCTCTTGTGCCAAACCGGCCAGCACTTCCAGAAAGCTTACGGTCGTCGGCGCGAGACGTTCCACGCCAGTCGGGATTGTCGTCGTATCGCCGGTCACGATCCCCACCCCGACCACGGTCAGGAACGTGACCGCTGCGGAGACGCCGCCGACAAACAGCAAATGGCTTTGGGTTCGGATCCGTCCGGTCAGCAGCGTCGACGTCGTGACCGCCGCGGCCAACATCACCAAATGGCTGAGCCCTTCGTTCAAGAACAACGTCACGCTGATGATCGCCGCCGACATCAGCAATAGCGACAGATCGCGACCGTACACAATTGCGGTGATGATCGAGGCGATGACCAGCGGGGCAAGTTCGCTGCGATACTTGTCGCTGGCAACCCAGTAACTGATGCCGATCGTGCACACGAACAGGAACAACAACTTGGAAAGCTTGACGCGGTCAAACACCAACGAGCGATCGTCGACAAACAGGATGTAAGATCCGCACAACAAATACAGTGCCGCGATCATTCCGCCGTACGCAGCCACCCGGGCGATTCGGTCGATCGCGCCGCGGTAGTTGGTCCATTGGCGATGCTCCATGTGCAACAAACGCAATTCGTGCTCGTCGAGCGGCTCACCCGCGTCGGCGAGTTCCGATTGCCCGGCGTAGAACTTCTTCATCACCGGTGGGACGCTAGCGGCGATCTCCGCCCGCGCCTTGCCACTGGCTTCGTCGTCATAGGACAACGTCTCATATTCCGGCAACCGCTTGTCGATCCAATGGCTGACCATCTGAGCGACCAGGCGGTGTTGGTCGGTTTCGACCTGACCGCCGAATTGCGAGCGAAACTCTTCGGCCAACATCGATTCGATTTTGGGCTTCATCAACGCGATCTGGACGTCGTCGACGGTGACTTCGACGGCATCGGACGGCTCGGTCGAGTAGACGCGGATGAATCGCTGGCTGCCCTGTTCGGCCTGGTGCTTGATCGATTGCAACAATCCGTTGTCGAACTCGTCTTTCTGCAAGTTCTTGATCGCGGTGTCCAGTTTTTCCAGTTCGGGATCACTGGCGAACACCGCCTTCATCGCGAGGAAT
>NZ_JBFHKV010000678.1:0-4799 GCF_041595215.1 Stieleria sp.
ATCAGCAGGTCATCCTAAAAGTGGCCGGTCGTTCGGCGATCCGGCCGTGGATAAATTACACGGCGAAAAACACCTGCCCGACGCCGGGCAGATGCGCATTGGTCGAACCCATCACGTCGTGTTAGCAACGAGCGATCCAAGACGATGCGTCTCTCATTTCCCGCTCGTTGCTTAGGGAAACTTCTCGCTGACGCCGTCGGGCCGACGCCAGCGAGTACTTGGACGCGTATCGGTAAAACCAACAGGCCGAGGCATGTTACTGCTTCAACGCCATTCGCTCGACTTGCATGGTCTCGTCACCGACGGTTACCTGTCGGGCGATCAGCACCGACCGATCCTTGACCTTGATCGCCGGCCCGGTGACGGTCACCTCACTGCCGGATTTCATGTCCAGTTTCAGTCGATCTTTGGGGCCCAAGTCGACAAGCAATTTTTTCCCTTGGTCGGTTTTCAGTTTCGCGAGTTGGTGCGTGTTGCCACGAATCTTGGCGGTCATCATGTCATCAACCTTCCCGGTGAACTTTCGACCGCTGCGGTCGATCGACTGTTGCTGCCCGTCCAGGGTCGCGGTGCTGGCCATGAGCACCGATTTGTCGCCCACCTTAAACATGGCGCCTTTGACTTGGATCTCGTCGCCCTGTTTCATTTCCGCGTCGAATTGATCGGCCGGCCCCAGATCAACCAACAGGTTGTCGCTTTGCTTGCTCTCGCCGATCGCGACGACGAGGTTCGTCCCCCGAGGCGTCTTGACCTTCTTGACCGACTGGATGACGCCCTGCCGCTCGACGACGCGTGAACTCTGGGTCTTTTGATCGTTCCGCGATTTCATCTCGGTCTCTCGATTCTGAGCGGAATCGGAGTTCGAGAATGCGGTGAAGTTGTGGAATTCATAGACACCGTCGCGGTCTTTGTCTGCGTATTCAGCGACCGCATCCATCACGCCATCGGCATCGTAGTCGTAGTACGTGGCGAAGTAGTCGTGATAACCGTCGTTGTCGTAGTCGCCTGCGTCCGAGTAGTCGCTGTCGTAGTAGTCAAAGAACCAGTTGTCGTCATCGTCGCCGTCGCTAAAGAAACCGAAATTGAAATCATTCGAGGCGGTGTCGTTGTCGCGGTCTGTGCTGTTCAACGCATCGGGCGTGTCGTACAGTTCGTCATCCCAGCGTCCGATCGCTTCATCGGTCGGGTTGTAATCGTTGCCGTCGAACCATTCGCTGACGTCCCACCAAGCATCTTCTTCGTAGTACTGGTTGTGATGTCCGAATGGTTCATCGGCCTGGATGGTCGGAATTTGACCAGCGATGGGGATCATCGCGCCGAGAGCAGCGGCGAGCACCCATCGTCGTCGCTCACGCGAGTCGTTGGAATCGTTTCGTTGCGTGTTCGTCTTCATGGTTGTCTACCTTTTGGTTGAGTCGCTGAATCGGCGATCGTCGAAACGTCCGCCCTGCGCCCGAGTGACGCTGTTGAGAAGAAGTGTTGCAAGGGGCGCGCCAAAAATCGGCGAAACAGCAAGCCGACAGTGAATGTCGGTCGTGTCATCGGCCGAAGACTGGGTTGGGCTTCAACCCGCTTCCGGACGGCGGATCTCTTCGACCACTCGTACCGCGTTGCTCTCCGGCTGGATACCGTTCCCATAGCGGACGGCATACACCTGAGTGGCCTCGGCGCCCAGCAGCACGATCATCGACGAATAATAAACCCAGACCAAAATCACTGCGAGCGATGCCGCCGCCGCCCCTAGCTCTGCCCCCGGCTCGCTGTACGAGAAATAGAACTGCATCGCATATCGGCCCGCCAGAAACAGCACCGTCGTGATCGCTGCGCCGGCAGTCACATTGCGCCACTGGACCACGGCGTCGGGCATGAACTTGAAGATTGCTGCAAACACGATAAACACCACCGCGGCCTGGACCAGGTAGTTGATGATTGCAGCGACTCCCACGTCGACGCCCAGGATTGAACCCAGTTGTTCTCCCGCGTTGGAGAGCACCGAGGAAACGACGATGGAAACCAGCAGCAGAAAGCCGAGCGCCAGAATCATTGCCAACGAGATGATTCGTTTGATCAAGATCGTCAGAATGCTGGAGGTGTCCGGGTCGGGTTTCACCTGCCAGACTCGATTCAGTGAATCTTGCAACGCCCCGACGACGCCGGTTGCCCCGACGATGATGCCCGCAAAGCTGATCAAGGACTTCCACCACGTCCCGCCGGAGGCACGGTTGTTCTGCAGGATCGTGGTGATCCCCTCTGCTGCCGATTCGTTGCCGAGCATTTCCGTGGCTTGATCTTCCAACACCGCCTGTGCCCGCTGCTTGGCATTTTCGGATTCATACGCAAGCGACAATCCGAACGTCAGCACGGTCAACAACAGAAACAGCAACGGCGGAAGCGCAAAGGCGGTGTAGTAGGCAAGCGCCGCTGCCATGGTCGTACAGCGGTCGTTAATAAACTCTTCGAAGGTTTGTTTCAGAAAGTCCATCGTCGTGGTGCCGGTGGAGCGACCCCGGATTCAGTTTTCAGTGAGGCGGATGTGCCGGGAACGGGGCAAATTCCATGCCAGCATTGTTCAGCCAATTGCTCAGCCAATTGCTCAGCCAATTGTTCAGCGACACGTTCGCTTCGCAATCGTGGCCTTTACAGTTGCCAAGACAGACGCGTCTGCCGCGGGCCTCCGGCCGCTCGTGCCTGACGTTCCGCCGTCGTCATTCAAGGCGGCTCGGCCCCCTCGGGCCTTGTTCGGTCACGCTTTGTCTTGACCGCACGGGCAATCAGCCAACACGCCAGCGCCCAGACCAATCCGGCTGCCCAGCCGGCCAAGACATCGGTGGGATAGTGAACACCCATGTAAACCCGACTGATTCCGACCAACACCGTTAACAGGACCGCGACGGCGAGCGTGTAGAACCGCAACCAAAAGTGCCGCAGTACCGGAGCGATCAGCGCCGCGAGGGTCAGATAGACAAGTGCCGCCATCATTGAATGTCCGCTGGGGAAGCTACTGGTGTAGACGTGCGACAGATGGGGGACAAAGTCGGGGCGTGGACGAGCAAACAGCGACTTCAT
This sequence comes from Stieleria sp., assembly GCF_041595215.1. NCBI lineage: Bacteria > Pseudomonadati > Planctomycetota > Planctomycetia > Pirellulales > Pirellulaceae > Stieleria > Stieleria sp. The sequence continues at coordinate 3,067 of NZ_JBFHKV010000678.1, forward strand.
CCACAAACTCACGCCCATTCCGCTCAACGTCGACACCACCAAAACGACCATGGTCCGATAAGCGCGATTGATCGCCAGAAACCCGGCCGCTGATACAACGGCGATCAACATGACCGATATTCCGCCAAGCGCCGTCAAATCGCGTCCCGCTTCCTCCATCCAGGTCGGTCCGACCGGATCGGAGACATCCGCGGAATCTCTCAGACTAAGCACCACCCAACGGTCAATCGAATCGGTACTCCCCTCCAAGACTTCGTCCGTCAGTTCGATAAAACCCCATGCCGCCAGTACGACGACCAGCAGTCCTAGCAGCACAATCGGTTCACGGTCACGGAAGAAGCGGACCAGGCGGAGGAGGTGTGGATGGAATTTGCGATTTCGGAAGGTCTTCATGCTCGATGTTCCTTCGCAAGTCGCATGCCGATCAGTCGGGGGACCTGTCTCGTGCTGTCGGCGCTAGACGGCGGTCTCGGCGAGACGTCGAAATGGCACGGCATCTGCATGAGTGTCACCGAAGAATCCTTTCACCTCACTTCAAAACTGATCATAAGACAATGACCAATACCATCAATATCCAGACCGTCCATGGCGTCACTCACCCGTTTGTCGCAGGCCCTCCGCTGATCGAAGATGCCGACGAGACCTCGATCGAAAGGTATCGCGAGGAAACAGCCAAACGTCTTAAGCGGAGCATCGAGGCGGCCCGAGCCGAGCAAACGTCAGATTCTTCGCAGGATTGAACAACGGATGGCAGCCATCACGAACCATCTGCTCCACGACGAGTGGACTGGATCGGCTTTGCTGGAGCTGGACTACCACGTGATCTGGAATGACGGATCGGGGAGAGCGGCTCAAATCGACCAGCTTCGCCAACTACTGTCTTGTTTTGCAACGCGATGGACAAAAATCCGTCGCGAGTTGGATTTGCCACAAGCGATCATCGATTCGCGTTGCCGCACCGTCGTCGCCGCCGGCGGCGATGGTACTGTCAATGCGGTTGTGAACGCTTTGATGGAAGTCGATGCCCGGTCACGTCCCAGTCTGTCGATCATTCCACTGGGGACGGCCAACGACTTTGCAGGCACGCTCGCGATTTCGGATGAGGTCGACGAAGCGGTCCAGCAAATGCGCCAAAGCGAGCCGCTGAGCATCGACATCGTGCAGGTGCACGCCGATGGGTTTCAGCAGTACTTTGCAAACGTAGCAGCCGGCGGGAATTGCGTGAGAGTGTCGGAATTGATGACCGACGAAATCAAACAACGCTGGGGCGCGATGAGCTACATTCGGGGGGCTGTGTCCGTATTGGCGGACATGATCAGCTATCGGGTTCAAGTCGACATCGACGGCGAGCAGTTGGAACTTGATAGCTGGGCAATCCTGGTCGCCAACGGCCGTACCAACGCAGGACGGATCGAAGTCGCTCCCTGGGCGTCACCGACCGATGGATTGTTAGACATCGTCTTGATCAAAGATGGTACGGTCGCCGACATGGCCGAGATTGTGACACGCAATCTGACCGGAACATTCGGGGAGTGTGATCAGGTGATTCATCGACAAGCCAAGCGTCTGGAGCTGCGATCCAGTCCGTCGATGCGTTTCACACTCGACGGAGAAATCGTCAACGCGGAACCGATCCGGTTTTGTGTCGAGCCGGCGCCGATCAAAATGTTTGTCGGCAGGCAGTTTCAATCCCATGTCGAGCGGGCCGAACTCGGTTAGGAAACGATCGTCCC
>NZ_JBFHKV010000679.1:0-4793 GCF_041595215.1 Stieleria sp.
CGCAACGCACGCCTTCCCGAACTGGCCGGCAAGTACCTCTACGCCGACTACGTCACCGGCGTGGTCTGGGCGTTGTCCTTTGACCCCGAAACCAAGCGTGCGACCGCCAACGAGCAAGTGATTCCCGAAGGCGTCCAGGTACTGGGTTTCGGCGAAGACCAAAACGGTGAGATCTATTTCTTCACCGAAAGCCCGCGGGGCGAGTGCATTTACCGCTTTGCCGAGTAGGCTTGCCAAGTCAGCTCGCTAACCGCCGAAGGGAATCACGCGATCAAGTCGTGCATGACGTGACCATCCACGTCCGTCAGCCGAAAATCGCGTCCCTGGTAACGGTAGGTCAGCTTGCGATGGTCGATGCCTAGCAGGTGCAAGATCGTCGCGTTGAGGTCGTGGATGTGCATCGTCCCGGGAGTCCAATGCTCCTTTTCGGGACGCGGGATCATCGGGCTGCCGTCGGCGTTGACGATGTTGTAACCGTAGTCATCGGTGCGGCCGTACGTGATCCCCGCCTTGACTCCTCCGCCGGCCATCCAAACGGTGAAGCAACGGGGATGATGGTCACGCCCATAGTTCTCTCGCGTCAGGTTGCCCTGGCAGTACACGGTGCGTCCGAATTCGCCGCCCCAGATCACTAACGTATCGTCCAGCATGCCGCGTTGCCGCAGATCGTGCACCAGTGCGGCACACCCCTGGTCGATGTCCTTGCATTGGGATTCATGTTCGGTCGGCAACCGATTGTGGGCGTCCCAACCGCGATGAAAGATCTGGATATTGCGGACGCCCCGTTCGGCCAAACGACGTGCGTTGAGACAACACGCCGCGAACGTTCCCGGCGTCCGAGCCTCCTCGCCGTAGAGCTTGAAGGTCGACTCGGACTCACTGGAGAAATCCATCAACTCGGGGACCGAGGTCTGCATTCGGTACGCCATCTCGTGTTGCTTGATTCGCGCCAAAATCTCGGGGTTGCCGAAATGTCGGTGCTGTTCTTGGTTGATCGCGGCCAACGCATCGAGCTGGTCACGTCGGTCGTTCGACGTTACCCCGGGTGGATTGCTCAGATACAACACCGGATCGCCGCCGCTGCGCAGCAACATGCCTTGATGATCGGCCGGTAAGAAACCCGGTCCCCACAGGCGATTGAACAAACTTTGTTCGGCGTGTTTTGAATGCGCGTGCATCACCACGTAATGCGGCAGATCTTCATTCATGCTGCCCAGGCCGTAACTCAACCAGGCACCCAAACTGGGACGTCCCGCGATCTGGCTGCCCGTTTGGATGTACGTGACCGCCGGATCATGATTGATCGCCTCGGTAAACGTGCTGTGCACGACACACAATTCGCGCGCGACCTTGGCCGTGTGCGGCAACAGTTCGCTGATCCAGACCCCGTCCTGGTTGTTGTCGTGCTTGGTGAATTTGTACTTGCTGGGGCAGAGCGGCAATCCACTTTTTTGATTAGCGGTCATCCCCGTGATGCGTTGGCCGTCACGGACTTCGGCGGGCAATTGTTCGCCAAACATGTCGGCCAGTTTGGGTTTGTAATCCCAAAGGTCATGTTGACTCGGTCCGCCGCTCATGAACAGATAGATCACCCGTTTCGCTTTGGGCAGATGATGAAGCCCGCCGCCGAGCGTCGATGTGCTGGTTCCCGCAGCCGACAACTCGTCACCGAGCAGCCCCGCCATCGAAGCGGTTCCCAACCCGAGTGCCGTGCGGCCGAAAAGCTGCCGCCGCGTCGTCGTCAGTTGCTGCCGGTGCAGCGTTTCAAGAAAGTTCATCGGTCAATCTCGTTTAGTACAAAATGATCGCCAGGTCGCTGGCCAACAGGGTCAACGCGACTTGGGTCCAGGCGGCGTGTTCGGCGGGGTCCAACGATTCGTCTCTGGCGATATCGCCGATGGAAAGCAAGGCTCGGGCGTCGTCCACGTTGCCGCGATACCGCTGAAGCATTTTCTGCAACAATTCTTCGAACGCTTCCGCTTCGGTCTGCGACGGCCCGCGACTGGCGAGCAGACGGAACAGCAGATCCATCCGCGACGACACGTCGCTCCGCTGCAGCATCAATCGCTGGCCCAACATGCGGGCCATTTCGATCCGTTGGGTTTCATTGAGCAGCGCCAACGACTGCAATGCCGTGCTGGTTCGTGAGCGACGGACGCAACTCGTTTCTCGATCCGGGGCATCAAACAAGGTCATCATCGGATGCGGGCTGGTGCGTTTCCAATACACGTACAAGCTGCGGCGATAAAGTCGTTGCCCGTGATCGCGTTCGTATTTCTTGGTGTTGCTGGCCGGATGCGCCAACGCCTGCCACATCCCGGCCGGCTGGTACGGCTTGACGCCTTCGCCACCCATCAGCGGGTCGAGTAAGTTGCCGGACCAAAGACCGATGTCGCGGATCACTTCGGCGTCCAATCGGTAGCTCGGCCCGCGTGACCAGAGTCGGTTTTCCGGATCATCGACGTCCTCCCGCCAAGCCGAACTTTGACGAAAGGTTCGGCTGGTCACCATCATCCGCAACATGTGCTTGAGATCCCAACCACTCTCCTGCAGTTCCACGGCAAGCCAGTCCAGCAGATCGGGGTGCGTCGGGTAGGCGCCCTGCAGACCAAAGTCTTCGGGGGTTCGCACCAATCCGTGCCCAAAGGTGTGTTGCCAAACACGATTGATCAACACTCGCGAGACGGTCGGATGATTCGGCGAAGTCAACCAGTGCGCCAGCCCTAACCGATTGCGTGGGGCGCCCTCTGGAAAGTCCCCCATGGCCGTCAGGACGCCGGGCTCAACCGGATCGCCGATGGGGCGGTTGTACTCGCCACGGCTGAGGACGTGGGTCGGACGAGGTGTCGGCAAGTCTTTGGCGACGAGCGTGGTTGTAAAACCTTGCTCCAATGATTCGAGTTCCAAACGCAGCAACGTCGCCTCGGTGTGCACACTCAACGACGAAAACGGGCTGTCGGGGTCGGCCAACGATTCCAGTTTTTCTCGATCGGTCGCATCGGTCCATGCGTTCCGGTCCGCCCCCGCCGCATTGGCAAGTTCGTCCGTCGCGGCGTGAATCAATTGCTCCAGCCGGTCATTGAGCAGTCGCCATCGCGCCCATTGACTTTGGTCGCTCGGCGCTTTCGTTGTCGGCCCGTAGTCATATTTATTTCGATCCAGCGCCGGCTCGGACGTGCTATTAAAAAACGCCATCAAACGGTAATACTCCGTCTGCGGCACCGGGTCGTACTTGTGCGTGTGGCAACGGGCGCAGGTGAGCGTCATGCCCAACAACACCGCCCCCAGATTCTCAGTTCGGTCAAAGTTGTTCTTCGCTTGGTACTCCGCTTCGATCGCACCGCCTTCGCCGCTAGTCGGATTCATTCGGACATAACCGGTCGCAACCAATTGTTCCATGCCGGGATCGGGCAGCAAATCGCCCGCCAATTGCCACGTGATAAAGTCGTCCAGCGGCAAATTGGCATTGAGCGACGACACGACCCAGTCGCGATAGGGATAGACGCCGCGACGGTTGTCCAAATGCAAACCGTGGGTGTCACCGTAGCGCACCGCATCGAGCCAGTGCCGCGCCTGGTGTTCTCCGAAGCTGGATTTGTTCAGCAATCGATCGACATAACGCTCATACGCGTCGGCTCGGCGATCCCTCAAGAATTCCGCCAGCTCCTCCGGTTCGGGCGGCAACCCGCAGAGCGTCAATGAGGCCCGCCGGGCGAGTGTTTCCGGCGCGGCTTCGGGGGCAAAGTCGATCGAGCGGCCGCGTTGTTTCGCCGCCACAAACCAATCGATGGGATTGATCTCCGCCTGGGGATCGCCGTCATCGGGCAACGCAGGCAGACGTTTTTTGGGCGGGATGAAGGCCCAGTGCTGGGAATACTCACCGCCTTGCGCGACCCACTGGGCGAGCAATTGTTTTTCGGCATCGGTCAGCTGCTTTTCCGCCTCCGCCGGCGGCATCGGATCGTCTTCGGACAGGATCCGCAGCACCAGTTCGCTCGACGCCGGATCATCCGGATCGATCGCCCGGTACCCGCCAAGATCGCTGGTTGCGGCCTCGTACGAATCCAAACGCAACGCAACGTCTTCGTCGGTATCGGGTCCGTGACAGACGAAACACTTGTCCGATAGAACCGGCAAGATCTCGCGGGAAAAATCAATCGCGGCCGGAGCCGGGTCGGCGGCAGGGGCGTCGACCAGGTTCAATAACGTCACTGCAACGATAACAATGCTTGAAGTTTTCATCCCTAAATTGTAGACACAAACCGATGGTGGATGCAGCGTTTCCGGTGGTGCGACAAGGCACTACCGGCTACTGGCGTTACCCCCAACACCGCCTAGCGGGAGTAGGTCAGGCTGTGCCTGACGGCCCATCGGCATGCTCAGCATGCCCTAAGATGACTTCCAATTGCAAATTTGCATTTTTCAATTTTCAATTTGCAATCTTCCGTCCGTCCAGGTTCCTCACGCCCCATGCTGTCTCGGCTGAGGCGAGGCCGAGCGGTGACGAAATCAAAAAGGAAGCGAAGTCGCGTAAACCGAACAGAGTGTCAACACCAACGTTATAGCGGCCCAGCGCGAGCCCTCCGGTCTATCGAGGGCCTATTCCATGTGCTCGCCGCTTTCCTCGGCGTGTTCGGCTTCTTCCAAACTCTCTTTCACCTCGGCACCCGCGGTCCAGTAGAACACCGTGCCGATGATCGCGATGATCACTTTGACCATCTCAAAGACCAGCGCGATCAACGTCCCCGATGCGTCGGTCGGCTCGGAGGGAATTAATTTGTAGAGCCACTCGA
>NZ_JBFHKV010000680.1:0-4780 GCF_041595215.1 Stieleria sp.
AAAAAGTGTGACAGGAAAATGCCCCAGGTCTGGAACTTGAAACTTGAAACTTGAAACTTGAAACTTGAAACTTGAAACTTGAAACTTGAAACTTGAAACTTGATCCCAAACTCGATACGTCACGAACGGCCTGTCCGTCGTCGCATTCCACGGCCAACAAGATCGGTCGTGTGTTGTGGGGCGTGTGCTGGTGGGTCTTGTTTCGACCTTCGCCTCGGATCGTGTTCCGATGGCGAGTCCTGGTGTTGCGTAGTTTTGGGGCGACGGTGACGGCCGAATCTCGGATCGACCCGACGGTTCGGATTTGGGCGCCGTGGAATCTGACGATCGGGCGCAACAGTTCGATCGGGCATCATGTGGATGTCTACAACGTCGCACCGATCAGCATCGGCGACAACGCGACGGTTTCACAGTACAGTTACCTGTGCGCCGCCTCCCACGACTTGGCCGATCCGACGATGAAACTGACGACGTCGCCCATTCGAATCGAGCATGCGGCGTGGGTCTGCGCCAAGGCGTTTGTCGGCCCCGGCGTGACGGTCCATGAAGGTGCCGTGGTCGGGGCTTGCGGCGTGGTCACCAAGGATGTGCCCGAGTGGACGATTGTCGCCGGCAATCCGGCCCGCGAGATCCGCAAGCGGGAAATCAACGCATGACGCAAGCTCGATCGGACAGTGCTGATCGGTCGACGCGATTGCCAGTTTCGGTGGTCGTACTCGCCAAGAACGAAGAAATCAACATCGCGCGGTGTGTGGATGCATTGGCGTGGGCGGATGAAGTCGTCGTGGTCGATGATGCGTCGACCGATGCGACCGTGGCATTGGCCGAGCAGTCGGGGGCTCGCGTCGTCAGTCATCCCTTTGCGTCGTTCGCGCGTCAGCGGAATTGGGCACTCGATCATGCCGGCCTGCGAAACGAATGGGTATTGATGCTGGATGCGGACGAGGTTTCCACCGCGGAATTTGCCGAGGAAATTGGTCGGGCGATTGAGTCGGCCGGTCCCGAAGTGGTCGCTTTTCGCACGTGCCGAAAGACGATGCTCGACGGCGTCTGGTTGAAATATTCTGACGGATTTCCCGTTTGGATCATGCGGTTGGTTCGGCGCGGTCGCGCGCGGTTTGAAGACAGCGGTCATGGTGAAGTGCCGGTGCCCGCGGTCGATGGCGATCTGGGAACGATCCGGTCGCCGTTCATTCACGAAGCGTTTAGCCGCGGAATGGACGATTGGTGGATGCGGCACGTCCGCTATGCGGGCCGCGAAGCGAAACGGGAGTGTGGTCAAGAACGCGATGAATCACCCTGGTTGATCTTCAGTCTCGATGCGAGTCGTCGTCGTCTCGGGCTGCGCTCTCTGGCACGTCGGGTTCCGGCACGCGGTGCAATGCGGTTTTTTTATCAATACGTTTTGATGGGCGGTTTTCGCGACGGCCCCACGGGGCGTCGATTTTGCCGCATGATGGCGTGTTATGAATCGATGATTTCGATTCGCAAATCGGAACCGTCAACAGTTGATCAGAACGGCAACCCCTAGCGAAGCAAATTCTTGGACTCCATTTTCTACATCGTCGTCGCGATCGGCGCACTCTTCGCCGTCACGGATTGGCGTGCCGGTCTGGGGATTGCGATCGTGTTGGATTGCTTTCGCGATCCAATTCGCAAAATGTCCGAAGGCGAACCGACCTTGCTGACCTACTGCGTTTGTGCGGTCTGGGGCGCGGCGTTCCTTAATCTGTTTTTTGGTGGCCATGAGGGATTGCGCAGGGTTCGGATGCGCTTTCCCTGGCTCGAACGGGCGATGATCTGGTATTTGTTTGGGCTGATTCCAGGGGCCGTCTTATCGCTTGCCCTATACCAGAACGGGATTCTGTTGGCGGGACTCGGTATCATTTCCTACGCCGCACCGCTGCTAGGAGTTGCGTTGGGCGCCGCATTGGCGTTCGAACTTAAGTCTCTCAAACGCCTGCTTGAGCTCTACGTGATCGTCAACAGCATCGCACTGATCGGATCGGTGGCGGAATACCTGATGTGGGACTGGCCGGGGCTGGGCGGACTGAAAGGGTTTGAGTGGATCCGGCACATGCCGGGTGTGATTGTTCGACTGATCTCAGGATTCTTTCGCAGTCCCGATATTGCGGGCTTTCATGCGGCCAACACGATGATGGTTTCCGCCATCCTATTGCTCAATCGTGGCGACAAGGCTGGGTTAAAACGACGGATCAACCCGTTGTGGCTGTCCACCGCGATTTGGAGTGTCGTACCGCTGCTGCTTTGTGGACGCCGAAAGATGTTGATCATGCCCGTGATCTTCATCATCGCTTACTTGTTGTACATCCAATTGGCTGCTCGACGCAGTGTGGTGCAGGTTTTGGGATACATCGTGTTGATCGTTGTGATCGGCGCGATTCCGTTGGCAATGTATCGAGACGAAGAAGGCATCGAAGACCACCAGGCGTATTACGCGACGACGATCAGCGATGTTGCACCGCGACTGAAGGACAACGTGGCGGGAAGTGTCATTGGCACGTTGAAACAGTCTGGAGTGATGGGATCGGGCCTGGGAGTGGCGACTCAAGGTGCGCAGCACTTTGCGGTTGAGGCAAGAGAGGGCGTCTGGCAAGAAGACGGCGTGAGCCGACTGTTCAAAGAACTCGGAGTGCCCGGCGTTGTACTGATTTCGATCGCGATCGGGATGGTCCTGAGTCGTTGCCGTCGAGAGATTCGCCGACAACGCTACCTGCCGCTGATCGAGTTACAGGCATTGATCTTTGCACTCGTCATGGCGAACGTCGCCTCGTTTGTCGCCTCCCACCAGCATTTCAGTGGCGATCCCGCCAACGCGTTGTGGGTATTGTTGTTCGGGGGTGTTTTTGTAGGCACGCTGGCGATTCAAAAAGACTTGATCGGGCACCCCCCGCCCGGACGGCCGGTGGCCCGGTGAGGCGGCTTGTCCCAAAACTGTCCAGCTGGCACGAATAAAGGGGAGAAACGCGATAGGAGAGAACATTTGTCCAAGATAGGGGATTTCTACCACCTGCTTATTGAAAATGGCTAAATCGAAACTACACTGAGCACCTGCGTGGCAGTCCACGTTCTGAATTGTGCGTAGTGAACGGAAGAAAAATGAAGAAATTTCTTGGCGGTCTGGCGATTTTGCTCTGCACCACTCTATGTGGGTCGGCGGATGCCGCGACGGTTGGATTCTTGGGATCGATCAACCAGGGGCAACCTGGGCCGATTCTGGGTTCGTTTCCGAGGAATTTTTCGCTCACGTTGAATTACACGATTAATCCGGGGGGCGGAGTGACTCCGGCAACCGGAGCGTTTGAGTTCCCTGCAACCCCGAACACCGGGACGTCAAACCCGAATTCACACCCCCCCATTATGGCCTTGGTCAATGGGAACATCACCGTTGCGAACAACAATGGGCCTGGTGGGACTGACTCCTTCCAATTCAATGGAAATACCCCGGCCGGCCAGCTGAATCCGACTCTGCCGGTGAATTTCTCGTTCACGTTCACGAACCCGGTGAGCACGATCAGTTCGACTTCCGTTGATCCGGTCAACATCGCCAAACTGATCGGCGGCCAGACGTCGATTTCGTTTACCAGTGCGACGGTTTCGGGTGTAGGCGTGATTCGTGGAGCACCCGAGCCGAGTACGATGATCGCCTTGACGGGCTTGATCGCTGGCGGGTGCGGAATCGGATATCGCCGACGGATGAAGGCAAGAGAGGCCGCCGAGGCCGAAGAGTCAATGGCGGAAGAAGCCTGCTAAGAGCGGTTTTTGCTTCCGATTAACGCGATGCATTAGCAAGGTTCTCGTGAAAACGGGAATCTTGCTTTTTTTGTGCCCCAGTCGTTTCTCCCTGGCTTCGCCGCCATCAGATGTGCGACGATAGGAACCGACCGCGGTGGACAATCTAGGAACGCCGGCCTTTCCGCAGAATGCCTCAACATGGAAACTTCGACACACCCGAGATATTTGGCGGCAATCTTTTGGGCGATCGTCTTCATCGCCCCACTCCCTGGTCTGTCCGTCTATCTGGCTTGGTTGAGTGAACTGGATCAGTACGGGTACATCTTCCCGTTGCTGCTCGCCCTCGTTGCGCTGATTTTGTTTCGGTGGGATCACCAGTTTCGGATGCCCGCTGATCCGGTTTCGTTTGTTCTGGTCGGGATGGGAGGAGTGCTGACGCTCTTCGCCTCGTACCGGGCAACGCCTTGGTTTTCCGCGATCGCGTTTGCGCTGATCGTTGCAGGCTGGCTTAGGTCGCATCGCTCGTCATCGGCTGATCGTCATCGGCTGACTTATTTGAGTCTGCTGCTGTTGATGATGATCCGATTGCCATTGAACCTGGATTTGCAACTTGCAGCAAAACTGCAGCGGGTGACGTCGCAAGTCAGCAGCTATCTGCTGGACTCGTTCGGTTTGACCCATTATTTACGGGGCAACGTCATTGAGCTTCCTGGCGGGACATTGTTCGTAGAGGAGGCTTGTAGCGGCGTGCAATCGCTATTTACGGTCTTGTTTTTAGTGTGCCTGTGGATCGTTTTCCGTCGCCGGCCGCTGATCGCAACGCCGGCCTATCTGCTGGCCGGCGTGCTCTGGGCGTTGGTGATGAATATTGTTCGCATCACATCGATCGCCGTTGCGCAAGAATGGTATTCAACGGACCTGTCTAACGGGATGCCGCATGAAATACTCGGTTGGATTTGTCTATGTGGCGCGGTGTTGATGATGCTCTCGACCGATCGATTTCTGCGGGTGATGTTCTACCCCG
>NZ_JBFHKV010000681.1:0-4779 GCF_041595215.1 Stieleria sp.
ATCTGTTCGGCGACCAACTTGCTGCAGCCGGGGATCTGGCGACAGTAACTGTGCAAAATCGTTCCGTCGGCGTATTCGTAGTTGACCGCATGGTGGTCAAAGATGTTGCCATACTGCTTGCCGGTGCGGACTTGACGCCCGCCCATCCCTTCGGCCCGTACCGGGTGATCACCGAACGCCCAGTTACAGACATCCAGATTATGGATGTGCTGTTCGCAAATGTGATCGCCGCTCAACCAGTCAAAGAAATACCAGTTACGAACCTGGTACTGCAGCTCGGTCAAGTCTTCGCGCGGCAACGCCGTTTTGGCAGGAAAGCCGGTGTTCCAAAAGCAACGCATCGAAACGATTCGTCCGATTTCACCGCCATGAATCCGCTTCATCGCCTCCAGATAAATGTCTTGATGGTGCCGTTGCAGCCCCACGCCGACTTTCAGGTTCGCTTGCCGCGCTTTTTCGCCTGACGCCAAAATCCGTCGCACGCCGTGGGCGTCGCTGGCCAGCGGCTTTTCCATGAACACGTGTTTGCCCGCATTGACCGCTGCTTCAAAATGCAGGGGTCGATAGCCGGGAGGCCCGGTCAAGATGACCAGATCGACATCGGACTCGATGATTCGGCGGTAGGCATCCAAGCCGACGTATTGACGTTCCGGCGGGACATCGATGGCGTTCCCAAAACCGCTACCCTTCTCGATGTTTGACTTGCCGGCTTTCCCACGCATCAGCGAGCTGTGACTGATTCGCAAGCGGTCCGGAAACGCGTCCGCCATCGCCCACAGCACCGCCTCGCGACCGGTGGACAGGGAATGGGCGGCCGCACCGGTGCCACGGCCCCCGCAGCCGATCAATCCGATCTTGATGCGATCTGATCCCGCGGCATAGGCCCGGGTGGCCAGCGCCGAGGGCACGACACCGGCCGCTAAAGTCGATGCGATCGCCCCCCGCCGCGTGAGTCCGCGGGGTGAGGACTTTGTGTTGGGTTCCTCGTGCATGTCCCGAACCGCCTTTCTGTGGGGAAGGATTCGTCGTGGTCGTCCCAGCGTCGTCCTTGGTCTGCCGTGGATCGGCTAGTATATCCAATGGCAACGGGCCCCGCGCAACGTGACGTGCCCGAGTCACACGCCTCCGATCGAAACGAAACAATGGACGAACCCTACACTCCGATCAGTTGTGCCTTCTACGACCGACTCGAAATCCTGGCGATGCGCAAAACGCCGACCACGATCCGTTACCGAGACGACGATGACCACGAGCAACAGATCGCGGCGGTGGTGGTCGATGTTTATTCCAAACACAAACAGGAATGGGTGAAGCTCGACGACGGGACGACCATTCGCCTGGATCGCCTGATCAGCGCCGACGGCCATCCGCTGTCCGATGAATGTCAGTCCTAGCGCCGCGGAAGCACCGACCGGTCAACAGAACTCTAAGACCGCCTTCACGCATCCGTCTTTTCCGCCGGCAAACGTCTGATAGGCTTCTTCAGCGTCTTCCAGCCCGAACCGGTGGGTAAAACACCACGACAGATCCATCGGCTCGTTCAACAACAGGTCCGGCAAGACATCCATGTAGCTTCGTGCCGGACACCGTCCGGTGCGATAGGTCAAATTTTTGTCGTACGCTTGGGCCGGACTAAAGGCAAAGTTCGGCGTGCAATGACAGCCGATCACCGACATGCGTCCTCCCGGCCGGATCAACCGGTACGCCAATCTCTGGGCCTCGGGCAAACCGACAAACTCCATCACTCCGTCGGCCCCGCGTCCATCGGTCGCCGCATGCACCGCTGACACCGCATCGTCGGCGTTTTCAAACACGGTCGCACCGAGTTGTTCGGCAATTTGCAAACGTGCTGTATTAGGGTCGATCGCGAACAGGTTCCGTGCTCCCATTCGCCGCGCACACTCGATCGCCAGCAACCCGACCGTTCCACAGCCGACGATCGCGAACACCTCATCGTCGACGGACTGCGGATCGATGGCCATCGACGCACCGAAGTAGCCGGTGCTCAAATTGTCGCCGAGCAACAACGCCGCCTCGCCATGCAATCCCTCGGGGACGTTCATCAGTGTGCCATCGGCCAGCGGCACTCGGACCCGCTGAGCCTGGCCGCCGTGCAGCCCGACCGAATTCTGACGCCATCCGAACAGTTGCCCGCTGGGGCAGCGTGACGACAATCCACGCCGGCAATAAAAGCACGTTCCGCAATTCGTCGTGAACGGACTGAAGACACGATCTCCGATCGCAATCCCCCGCACCGCGTCACCCACTTCGACCACGCGGCCGACGAATTCGTGGCCCATCACCGTGCCGCGATCCAAGCCGACCTCGCGACCGAAATACGGATGCAAATCACTGCCGCACAGCCCGGCCAATTCGACTTCCACCACCGCATCGGTCACCGTTTCCAGTTTCGCATCCGGAATGCTTTGCACGGAAACGTCTTTCACGGATTGAAAACAAACGGCGCGCATCGATGGTGATCTTCAGCCTAAGGAAACGTCAGACACTGGGCGAACGATCCACGCCGCCGCCGTGTCCGCATGACCAGAACGCAAGTTATCAGCAAAAGCAGAATCCAGGAAGAAGGCTCGGGGATCGCTGCCGGACGGAACGCCAGCCCCACATTAAAAGCGTCAAACCCCAGGTCGCCGACGACTTCGCCCACCCCCGTCGACCGGTTGAGTCGAACCAGCGTGTCGTCATTGGTGTTGATGCCGTAAAGTCGATTTTCGCCCGAGTGAAACGCCAGCGCCGCGACACTGGTTAAACCGGTGCTGCCGATCTCGGTGGCGGCTCCCGTACTGGTGTTGACCGAGTAAAGCGTGTCCAAAAAACCGTCGGTCATCCATAGCTGTTGATTCTGGTTGTCGTATCCCAATCCATGACCGCCGACATTCACGCCATAGGCCCCGACCGGCGTGGCTGCGCCGGTGGTGCGGTCAATGGTGAACAACGAATCTGTCGCGCCGCTTCCGCCGTAGAGCACCTGTGAATCGGGATCAAACACCAAACCTGAAATCGCTAGGAAACCTGTATCTCCGACCAGGCTGGCCTGACCGGTCGATTGGTCCACCCGAAAGAGTTGACTGTTGACACCGTTGCTGCTGGTCATCAACAGGTTGCCGTCGACCGAATCGTAAGCCAGCCCGATCAAACTGGGCGTCAGTCCCAAGCTTCCGACGCGGGTCGCATTTCCAGTCGTCGTATTGACCGTCCACAGACTGGACGAATTGCCGTCGGCCAAATACAGCACCGGCTCGGCATACACTGCGAGCGGCGGAACAACACCGAGCGGTGAAACAACACACAGGGCAACGACACAGCAGAGACGTCGCAAAAAGGATGGATTCATCTCGATCGTGTTCCTGTCCAGCGGCAGCAATTGCAAAGCTTTCCCCCAACAAATCTCTCACCAAACGGTGCGGACGATCGCGTGGCTGGGCGCAGTTTCCCCGCACCCCTTCGATCTCGGCTTTGCCACTCTAACTGCAATTCGCGCGGGTATCAACAATTTGGGTCCACCCGAACCGCTACAATGTGGTAGGCCGACGAACAACACGGATGACGGAAACGCAAAATGAACCACTCCAATCCTGTCACCTACCACCTCGGCAATGATCCACAGATGCTCCGCGCATCGAAAGCGGCACGAGAATCGTTTCGACGATTCTTCAATTGTGTCAGCCAGGACTTCAACCGCATCGTCCCGGCGTGCGAGCTGTCCTGCGTCAAGGTCCCCTTTTGCGACGACTTTTCCGATCCCGATTCTGACCTGGAACACATGTGGATCGAGCAGGTTGATTTTGACGGCATCCACGTCACCGGCGTGCTGCTCAACGCGCCAAACAAGCTGCGTTCGGTCACCGAGGGTGACGACGTCGAGATTCCGCTGCCCCAATTAGACGATTGGCTGTGCGTGATCAACGGAGTGGTCTACGGCGGTTTCACCGTGCAAGTGATCCGCTCGCGAATGGACGCGGTCGAGCGTCAGCGTCACGACGAAGCTTGGGAATTGGATTTTCCGCCACCGGAATCGGTCAACATTCCCGAAACCAGCGAGGCGTTCGAAGACGCGATCGCGACGGTTCTCGCCCAACAGATCGCGGCCGACCCCGCCTCCGTCCACGAAGTGTTTGACGGCGGCCGAACCTTGCTGCACATGGTCTCCCTGTTCGGAAGGGTCAAATCGGTGAACGTCCTGCTGGAGAACAACGCCAATGTCCATGCAACATGCGATCGCGGCTGGACGGCGATTGATTACGCCCGATCACTCGACTGGACAGACGTGATGGAGTCATTAAAACAAGCCGGCGGTTGATTGCCGTCCACCACCCAAGAACCTGATGCCCCGAAGGACCGGAGGATGTTGATGTCAAAGGCAAAGATATCAAAGGCAAAACAGTGCCAATCCCCGGGGCGTGCGTGCCGCCTCGCCGTGCTCCTGCCCGTCGTCGCCGTCCTGTTGATCGGATGTTCTGCTCCGACACCGACTGCGCCGACGGTCCGAACGATTCGCATCGGCGTGTTGCCCGATGAAAGCCGCAGCATGCTGGAACAACGGTACTTGCCGCTGGTGGCTTACCTGGAAGACAGCACCGATTTGTCATGCCAGTTGGTGCTGCATGGATCTTACGAGCAATTGCAGGCCGCCTTCGAAGCCGGCGACGTCGAATTGGCGTGGCTGGGCGGTTACACCTTTGTCAAACTGAACCGATCCCATCACGCCGTCCCGTTGGTTTCACGCGACCGGGACCTGCGTTTCACCAGCTATTACCTGAC
>NZ_JBFHKV010000682.1:0-4778 GCF_041595215.1 Stieleria sp.
AGTCTGTTGATTGGCGTTCAATGTCGATCACGTGAAAGCGATCGAAGACCGAAGGGAGCGCGTCGGAACGGAAGGACACCTCGACGTCACCGAAATCAGACGTCTTGCTGCCCAGTTGGGTCTGATCGCCCTGCAATCTGACGCATCCACGTTTGGCGGACGGATTGGCGGGGTCGAACGCAAAGTCGATATCCACGGCGCCACTGTCTTTCTGCAGCCAAACGAACAGACTGACACGCGGGATGGCAGTCGTCGAGTACCGCCGGGTCAACGCGCCCTTGCGACTGATGCAAGCGATCGAGGTCGACGCATCTGGAGCCTGGACGGTTTGCCAGGCCCCGACCATCGACCCACCGACATCCCATCCGCTGAGCGTGACGCCGTCAAACAACGGGGTGTTGCCGATCACTTGTGTCGGCATCCGCACGCCCGGCCGATACCGAAAAGACGGTAACCATCCGAAGGCAACCACGGCCAGGACCAGGATCGCGATGGCCGCCAGCGGTCGCGCATGGGGCAAGCGTCGACGCGGACTGGATTCGAAGCGTTCGACGGTTTGGGTGACGGTCTCGTCCGGAACATTGACCGGACTGATGGTGTCCGATTCTGCTTCTGGCTCGGGCGGGGCACGGTCGAGGGTCGGATGTTGACTGATGAATTCACGGCGTGATGCTTCGGAAACGATGCCCGTGGACAACCCCGCCGGCTCAGCCGCCGGAATCGTGGTGGGCGTCGCCGCCGCATTGACACCCAGCGCGTCGATCGCATCGATTAGTTGTCCGTAGCTTGACGGTCGTGAATCGGGATCCGGATCGAGCAAGTCCAGCAGCAACGTCATTTGATCCTCCGGCAACTTGACCGCAAGATCGTCCGGGTGGGGCATCAGTCGCTCTGATTTTTGTTGATACAGTGCGGCGATGCTGCGGCCTTGATGCGGCGGTTTGCCGAACAACAGGTGCCAGGCGGTCGCTCCCAGCGCGTACATGTCGCTGCGAAAGTCGACTTCGCGCCCGCCGAATTGCTCGGGCGACATGTAGGCGGGGCTTCCCATCACTTTGTCGCCGGTCGTCAGTTTTAGTTGTTCGGCGGATTGATCGGCAAACATCGCCAGGCCGAAATCCGCGATCTTGACAATCTCCGTTTTCGTCGCGGAGCCTTCCGGTGGCGGCAGCAGGATCAGATTGGCCGGTTTGATGTCTCGGTGAATCAGGTTCTGGCCGACGGCGTGATACAGCCCAGAGGCGACTTGGCGTACGATCGACCAGGCGGCTTGCGGCGGCATCAGCCCGCTCTCACGCACCAGTGCTTCGCAGGTGCGTCCAGGGACAAACTCCATCGCAAAGTAGTAACGCCCATCGTGCTTGCCGAAGTTCAGAGCCTGGACGATGTTGGGGTGTTGGAGTCGGGCGAGCGCCTTGGCTTCGCGTTCGAAACGGGCTGCGGCGTTCGGCTGCGCCACATTGCTGATCAAGATGATCTTGAGCGCCACAATCCGTTCCAGGTCGATCTGCAACGCGCGGTACACCGCCCCCATTGCACCCCGACCGACCAGATTCAAAACCTGGTACCCCGGCGCGACGTCCATCGGGTGTTGCAACGTGTGCACAATGTCGACATCCGCGGGTGTCAACAGGCCACGTTGCAGCGCCGTCTGCGAAATGTCTCGTCCCGATTCGCCCAGGTTTTCACTCAATGATTTCGCATCGGTCTCCTGGAGCAACTGGAGCTCAAGACAGGTCTCGATGAATTTCCTCTCCTGGTCGACGCTCGGCATGTTCGATTCGGTTGTCCGTCGAATGGTCTATCGGTTCAATTGTTCGAGTTGTCGAAGCACCGAGTCGACGGTGGGCCGGTCGGCGATCGATTCGCCCACGTAGGCAAATCGGACACGCCCTTGCCGATCGATGATGTAGGTGGAGGGCTTGGCAAGCTCCGCTCGAATCCCCAACTGATCGACGCCCGTCAAATTGATATCCAACAGGATCGGATACGGAATGTCTTCGTTGGGGATGTCGCCTCCCTTGATCCGCTTGGTCAACTCGCTCAACTTCGGAGCGTCTTCGTCGGTTTCGGTGGGGAAGATGACAACGAGCTGTGCGTTGTAGGGATCCAGTTCGTCGAAACGTCGTGCCCAGCGTGAGGTTTGTGACGCGCAATAGAAACAGACGCCTCCGTACCAGCCGCGGGTGATGACCAGCACCAAATAGTCTCGCGTCATGACTTCGGACAACGCGATTTCATTGCCGTCTTTGTCGGTGAATCGCAAGCCCGAAAAGTCCTCGATCGTGATCGGCTGCGACGCGGTCACCTCGGCAAATCGGACTCCGTCGTCGGGAACGCGACTGCACCCGAGCGTCGCGAAGGCGAGCACGGTGGCGATCAAGAGTAAGAACGATCTTGGTTGTAGAGACACCTGATAACCTCTGGCAGGGACTGACCACAGATTGTAGGGGGCCAGCTAGCTCTGCGGTGAACGAACGGCCGTCGTGCCACGAAATGACACTGAAAATGACAGGAAACGTCTGCCAGGGAGGTGGTTGGGAGGCCGATGCCGCGTCGGAAACGGCAGGGAAACGGCAGGGAAATGGCGGGTAGGAAGACCGGGTAGCCGAAGTCGAACGCTGACAGGGCACTTGCAGCGGGATCCCATATTTCGTTCCGGGTTGATCGACTGCTAGAGTTCTGTCATCCACCGGACTCGCTCGACGAAATCGCGTGGAACACGATGTTTCACGCAACCGACACACGGATGGATCGGAGATTTGAGAGCGAGGACGTTTCTAGTAGCAGTGCTTTCGTTCGTGATGATGCCGTTGATCATCACGCGGGTTGCTGCGCAGGAAGCGTCAGGTTCGGTGGAGGCGGAATCTGTCGTTCACGCATCGGTCTTGAACACGGCGTCCCCGACCCCTGCCGGCATGACGCCCGAGCGACTTCGGCAACTGATGCGCCCGAGTTTTCGGTTGGGAGTTCAGTGGCTGTCCGAAGCCGATGACGTTGAGCTTTCATCGTATGACGCACGGGTCACGATGCCGTTGTATCCGATCTTCGGTCCCCCTCCGCCGATGGTCAGCCTGGGATTTGAATTCACCGAGCTAAACGCGCCGGTGGTTTTCGATCTGCCGGGCGAACTGTACGAGACTTCGCTTGGCTTGTCATGGATGCGCCGTCGCAACGATCGATGGTCGTTTCGCTGGATGCTGGGCGTCGCCAACGCGACCGATGGCGACAACCACTCCAGCGACGCGTGGCAGTTCCGCGGCGGCGGATTCGCACTGTACCAGCCCAACGAGCGTTGGACTTGGACCTTCGGTGCGATCGCACTCGGTCGCAATGACATCCCCGTCGTTCCGGCCATCGGGTTCATCTACCAGCCCAATCCCTGCCTGCGATTCGACGCCTCGTTTCCTCGACCCCGCGCGTCACTGTTGTTGGCCGATGATGGGACACGCCAACAATGGGGCTACATCGGGGCCGGAATGGAGGGAGGAACCTGGGGCTACCGGCAAGACGACGGCGTGAACGATCAACTGACTTATCGCGATTGGCGATTCGTGCTCGGTTGGGAATCGACGCCTCGTCGCGAAGCCGGAATGCCGTTCGCGCTGGGACGCACGATTTCTGCCGAGGTGGGGTACGCGTTTGGTCGGCGGTTCGAATTTGAACGTGGTCGAAGTGATCTGGATATTCAAGACACAGTGCTGTTTCGGATCGGGACTCGTTTTTAGCGGCGGGTATGATTGAGAGTCGCCAAAAGCGTCCAGCCACTCAACACATATTGTCCGACCAACGGCACGACCGTTTTTGTCGGCTGAATGAAATTCGCTTTTTGCAAATAGGCCAGCAGCATGTGAAAGAACAGGGTGCCGAACAGAAAGACCGGAAACCAGATGAGTGATCGTTGTGCAACGACGGTCCAAATCGCACCCCGAAAAGTTGCCAGCCACATCACGGCGATGGCTGCACCACACAGTCCCATCAGGATGGCGAGTAAGGTCTGAGTCGCGCCGGGCAAATCGGCGGTCCAGCCGTTGGCGTACAAGATTTGTCGAACGATCAATAGCCCGATCGCCACGAAGGTGGTCCACAGGATCAGGTTTCCGATGCCGAACGAGAGTCTTCGCAGTTGGACGCCGTGGACGATGCGATCACTGTATTTTCTCCGCGACGACTTTGAAAATGTGTCGATGCATGTCGCACCGGTGATCGTTGCCACGGCCTGTGTCGCGACGACGATCACCCAACAGATTTCCGACGCGTCGCCGAAACCGACGAACCGAAAACGGGCGATGATCCACCAGCACAGGATTGAAAAGAAGGTGATCGCGGCACAGGAAATGGCAGTGTGGCCGCGATAATCCGCCGCCCAAAGGGCAATCATCGAGCACTGACTGAGCACAAAGGCGACAAACAGCAACCCTCCGTCGTCGACAAGTTGCCATCGCGTGACCAAAAATGCGGACGCGACAAACACCAATCCATAGAGTGTGACGGTGAGATTGCGAACGAACTTTCTGGCGTTGGTTTCGCTACCGTGCGCGACGCTGGACTTTCGGTTTAACCCCGACATCTGTTTAATGTGGTTCGTTTTTGTTGCGAATGGTGGTCACGCTGGATCAACAGCAATCCAGCGGTTCTTGAAATTGGAACTCGGCGCTGTAACGTTGTGAAGCATTTATTCCCTGCGTTTGACGAGGTGTTAGCGGCAGGGCGCAAGCCCTCCGGTCCCTCATCGTTCCCGAAACACCGGAGGGCTCGCGCCCTACCGCTAAAAAATG
>NZ_JBFHKV010000683.1:0-4777 GCF_041595215.1 Stieleria sp.
CCCAACGCGCTGATCGTCAAACCGGAATCCAACGACCCGGGTAAATTGAGAATCAGCCGCTTTCAGGTCGGCCAAGAGGACCGACGCACACTCGCCCCGGCCACGGTTCGTGGACTGGTCAAGGGAATCGTGTCGATCGGCGGAGATTACGCCGATGTGGTCGAAGTGCTTCGCGACGCCAAATCGAAGGGATACCTGGAAGACCAACTGGCGATTGATCCGCTGCCCAAAGCGCTGCGAACCTATTATCGTGAGGAGGAGTCCAGCTGAGCGTCAGCCGGGCGCTTTGCTCCCTCCGCTCCCACCACGATACGTCATCCATGATCGAACTTGGCGTCAACATTGACCACGTCGCCACGGTGCGACAAGCTCGCCGCACCTATGAACCCGACCCGGCCATCGCCGCCGCACTGGCCGAACAAGGCGGCGCCGACGGCATCACGTTTCACCTCCGCGAAGATCGCCGGCACATCCAAGACCGCGACGTCGAAGTGCTGATGCAGACCGTGACGGTCAAGACGAATCTGGAACTGGCGTGTGCCGACGACGTGCTGGCCATCGCCCTTCGCGCCCGTCCCGATTGGGCGCTGCTGGTCCCCGAGAGCCGCCAGGAAGTGACCACCGAAGGCGGGCTGAACGTCGCCGCCGACGACGGACGCATTGCCGCCGCGATCGAGCGGCTGAAAAACCAAGGCATCCTGACCAGCCTGTTCGTCGATCCCGACACCGATCAAGTCGCCGCGGCGGCGAAACTGGGCGCCGATGCGGTCGAACTACACACCGGCCCCTACGCGCTGGCCCAGCGCAACGCCATCAACGACGAACTCGATCGACTGCGGGCGGCCGGCCAAGTGGCGATCGAATCGGGACTGCGACTGCACGCCGGACACGGGCTCAATTACACCAACGTGCGACCGGTCGCCAAACTTCCCGGCATGATCGAATTGAACATCGGCCACTCCATCGTCAGCCGCGCCGTGATGGTCGGGATGAAAGAAGCCGTCGCGGAAATGCGGCGGATCCTCGACGTGTGCTGCCCGTAACGTTTCGCCCAGCCCGGGTCGCGGATCTTGTGAACGATCCTACGACGCCGTCACTGCCTGGCGAACGGTTCGGCTCTTGACTTCATCGACCAGCCTGGCGATCGCCTGGGCGGTCGGCATTGATCCCAAGTCACCGTCGATGCGATCGCGCAGCGCGACCTGCCCCGTCTCGGCCTCCTTCGGCCCGACGACGGCCATGTAGTTGACCAGGTCGAGTTGCGCGTTGCGGATCTTGGCTTGCACCTTGCCGCCGGTCGAGTCGACCGTGACCTTCAATCCCGCCTCGTCGAACTGCTTGGCGACTTGCACGGCGTAGTCGATCGATTTGTCGCTCAGCGGCAGGACGCGAATCTGTTCGGGCGAGAGCCACATCGGGAACGCGCCGGCGAAGTGCTCGATCAACATGCCGGTGAACCGTTCCAAGGACCCGAACGGGGCGCGGTGGATCATCACCGGGCGATGGGCCGCATTGTCCTTGCCGTTGTATTCCAGCTTGAACCGTTCGGGCAGATTGTAGTCCAGCTGAACGGTCCCCAGTTGCCAGGAACGCCCGATGCAATCACGCACCATGAAGTCCGCTTTGGGACCGTAAAACGCCGCCTCGCCCGGCTCTTCGTTGAATTCCATTCCGCTGTGTTCCAGGACGCCGCGGAGCGAGTTTTCTGCGGTGTCCCATTGCTGCTCGCTGCCGACGTACTTGCTGCTGTCCGGATCACGCAAGGAGAGCTGGACGCGATAGTCGTCCAAGCCGACCGCCTTGAGCACAAACTTCGTCAGCTCGATCGTGGCCCGAAACTCCTCTTCGACCTGGTCCTCAGTGCAGAAGATGTGCGCGTCGTCTTGGGTCAATCCGCGGACCCGCAACATCCCGTTCAGCTCGCCGGTTTGCTCGTGTCGATAAACGGTCCCGAACTCGAACAGCCGCATGGGCAATTGTCGATAGGAACGCGACTGGGCTTTGAAGATCTGGCAGTGATGCGGGCAGTTCATCGGCTTGAGCAGGTACCGCTCGTTGACCAATTGCCATTGGTGCAGCACCTCGCGTTTTTGTTCGGCCGACATCGAGGGTTTGTAATCGGGCAGCTCCACGCCCAACACTTCGGCGGCCGCCATCAGCTTGTCTTCGCCGTCGGCATCGATGGTGCCCGCTTCCAGCCGGTTGGCCCAGGCATCCAGCATCGCGCCGACTTCGCTGCCGAACAATGGTGCGAATTGGCTGTCGCGGTAGTACGGAAAGTGGCCGCTGGTCTCATACAGTTCAACGCGTCCGATGTGCGGGCTGTAAACCGGATCGTAGCCACGGCTGAGCAACTCGCGGCGCAGGAAATCTTCCAAGGTCACGCGGACGCGGGCCCCCTTGGGCAACCACAGGCACAACCCCTGGCCGACTTCGGGGTTGATCGCGAACAGGCCGTGCTGCTTGCCCAGGACTCGGTGGTCACGTCGCTTGGCTTCTTCGATCTGTTCCAAATAGGCCTTCAGTTCTTTCTTGTCGAAGAACGCGGTCCCATAGAGCCGCTGCAGGGGTCGATTGGACGTGTCGCCTTTCCAGTGGGATCCGGCGACGCTCATCAACTTGATCGCTTTGATCTTGCCGGCGTCGGGGATGTGGGGGCCACGGCAGAGGTCGACGAACTCGCCTTGACGATAAAAGCTGACCGTCGACTGGTCGGCCAAGCCGGTATCGATGTGCTCGACCTTCAGATCTTGATCCAGGTCATCACACAGCTTGCGGGCTTCGTCA
The DNA here is from genome assembly GCF_041595215.1 of Stieleria sp. Classification (NCBI taxonomy): domain Bacteria; kingdom Pseudomonadati; phylum Planctomycetota; class Planctomycetia; order Pirellulales; family Pirellulaceae; genus Stieleria; species Stieleria sp. The sequence goes on from NZ_JBFHKV010000683.1 coordinate 2,788, forward strand.
CGATCCAGGACGAAGCGCTCGAACGGCTCCTTCCGCTTGATGATCGCCTTCATTTCGGCTTCGATCTTTGGAAAGTCGTCCTCGCTGATCGGGACATCCAGATCAAAGTCGTAATAGAAACCGCCTTCGGTGGTCGGCCCAAACGCCAGCGAAACACCCTTGTAGAGCCGCATGACGGCCCGGGCCATGACGTGGGCCGCCGAGTGCCGCAGCACATCGAGCGATTCACCATCGCGATTGGTCAACAATCGCAGCGACAGCGCCCCGTCGGCAGCCTTTTCTTGGGCAGCGTCTCCGGACGCCAATTCACCCAGCGGCCGGTCCGCGTCGACGATCCGACCGTCGACCTCCGCCGCCACGACGCTGCGCGCCAACCCTTCGCTGATCCCACTGGCGATCTCCATTGGTGTGGTGTGGCCGGGATGCTGATGGGTCGTCCCGTCGGGCAAACGCACCAGCACGGGGGCCAAGGGGGCGGCATCGGAAGCGGTCGATGCGGGGGAAACGGGGCCAGGAGTCGATTGGCTCATTGTGTTTCAGTCTGAGATTTCAGGAAATCGGCGGCCCCTCAAAACGAAAGAGGATGGCCTGTCATGTAGGCGCCGCAGGGGGACACCTTCGGCGTATGAACCACCGAAGCATACCTGGGACGACAAACGAGGAAAATGGCGGATCGCCACCCGCAAAAAAGCTGTCCGACACCTTTTTCAGAGAATAGGCAGCTTGGGCAGACCGGCCTGTCGGCTGGTCCAACCCACCGCGCCGCAGGGGGTCGCCTCTGATGGAACCGTGGTTGCTGTGTCACGCAACAGGCCAGGCTTACCATCCGACGTGTCGGCCACTTTCCGGCGTGAATTCAATCCGCGCAAGCAAACGTGATATACTTGGAGTCCCGCGTCGGGTGCTGTCGCCAGCAATCAAGCTGTCTCCAGCAATCAAGACGCTCCTCATCTGATTCCGTTCACCCCCTTGGCCGTATTTTCTAGCGATGACGTCGTCCGGCATCCAACACGAGTTTCTGGATCCGCCGAAGGATTCGGAGGACCATCTCGGCACGCTCGGTCACTATCGGGTGCTGCGTGAACTCGGAAAGGGCGGCATGGGATTCGTGTTCTTGGCCGAAGACATTCGGTTGAAGCGGCAGGTTGCGTTGAAGGTGATGAATCAGAAAATCGCCAGCACGCCGGGCAGCCGGAAACGTTTCATCAGCGAAGCCCGGGCCATGGCGGCTGTCCACCACGACAACGTGGCCACGATTTTTGAAGTCGGCGAACACAAGGGCACGCCGTACATGGCGATGGAGCTGCTTCAAGGGGCGACGTTGGAGCACTTCGGAGAACGGTACGGCGAACCCGATTACCACCAGATCATCGCGTATGCCCGCGACATCGCCCGCGGACTCGACGCGGCCCACAAGCAGGGCATCGTCCACCGTGACATCAAACCGGCCAACATCTGGCTGGACACCAAGACCAACCGAATCAAAATCCTGGACTTCGGCTTGGCCCTCGCCTCCACCCCCGTCGATCAGCTTTCCGGCCGCGGTGCGGTCGTCGGAACCCCGGGCTACCTGTCACCCGAACAAGCGCGCAGCGAACCGCTGGACGATCGAAGTGATTTGTATTCCACCGGGGTCGTGCTGTACGAAATGGCCACCGGTGCGTTGCCGCTGAAAACGAAATCGGTCGCCGAGCAACTGATCGCCATCCTGGCCCACGCCCCCAAACCGCTGACCGAACGGAACGATAAGATCCCCCAGCCGCTGGCGGACTTGATCCATCGGCTGATGGCCAAAGAGCCGCGCGATCGCTACCCCAGCGCCGCAGCCTTGGAAAAAGCGCTCGACGAAGTGGAAATCGAATGCGAAAAGAAATCCGAGGTGGCTCAGGCGATCAACAAGCTTCAACTGGGGCTGGAACAGGCGGTCAACAAAAAGAGTCAGGGCGGCCTCGACGCGATCGAACTGGGCATGTCGGAGGAAGCGCCGCCG
>NZ_JBFHKV010000684.1:0-4766 GCF_041595215.1 Stieleria sp.
ATCTTTTTGGTTTGCCGTCGAGGAGATGCTCACGCGGATTGATTGACGGTGGCGGTTGCGTCACAGCGCAAGTTCCCACGCACCGCTGTCCAATCCCAAGAACTTCGCCGTCGCCTCCACTTCTGCTTCCGCCTGCATTCGAAACGCTTTCTCACGCGGTCGTTTGCTCACGTACCCCAATTGCACATCCAAGCGGTCGTCGATCATGTTCGCGTTTGCCCAGCCGATCACTCGATCGCGCCACAGAACCGGCATTGCATAGTAGCCACGGATCCGTTTCGCCGCCGGTACATACGCCTCGAAACGATAGTCCCATCCCCACAGCTGCTGGAATCTCGCCCGATCCCGCACCAAGGGATCGAAAGGAGCCAGGATTCGAACCCGGTCCGGAACCTCATCATCCAACCAATGCTCTCGTCTCCACAGGTACGTGATGCCTGCAACCTGCACTTCTTTCAAGTGTCCGTCCTCCATCAACGACTCGACGGCCGCCATTCGCTCCTGCCGCGATGGCAGCAGATGGTTGTGACTGCGCAATTCAGACACGACCATTTGTTTTGTCGAGGCGCCGAAAACATGAACCGTTGTCATGACAAGTCGACGATAGCGTCCGCGCGGGTCTGAATCCTGTCCATCGGACTGCTCGGGTACCTGATAGACACGAATCCCTTTCTCTCGGCGAACGACTCGCAGGTAGCCGTGATGGTGAAGATGCTCCAGAATCCGCTTGGTCTGTTGGGACTTGCCGCCCCAGTAATTCTTCACCGCCTTGCGTCCGAACCGCTCGTCCAATCCACGTGGGTGAACTTCGCCCAATTCCGCCACCGCGTCGAGCACGTCGCGTTCCAGCTTTTTTAGTTTCCGATTCGGACGCCAACGGAGCTGCCGCCAGACTTCGGGTGTCATGAATCCATACGCGAAAAGATAGCCTTCCTCCGCATCCAGATCGGGAAACGTCGCTTCTAAATCACCCGCGACGTACCCATCCACGCGCTGCCGGAGCATCAAATCCTGAGCCCGCGCCGGCGACCGAATCGGGTCGGCCTGGACGAATTGCAGCCAACGGAGCGCATCGGCCAATCGCTGAAAATCGGGAAATGCACCGGCAACCACACGTCGCCTGAAATCGGTCAGTGCCAGTCGCTCAATCGTCGCCATTGCCCGCCCAGTTTACAACACAAAGAAGCACCTGCCGCCCGATCAACAAAATACCATCCGGCGGCCCCTGTTGAAATCTGTGTCTCAGTGATATTGCACGACCGCCTCTCGATTGGGTTAAACTTTTCCTCTCCATTACCGCCCACCGTCCCTTCCACATCCCATCATGAACACACGCATCACATCATTGCTCCTTCCGCTCCTGCTGGTGTCTGTCGCGTCGGCGCACCCGGGTCACGAATCGAACCCGGCCGACGAAATGGCCGCCGCGGCCAACGCGTTCATCCAGTGGCTCACGCCGGAACAAAAGGCCAAGGCCGTCCTGGAATTTAAAGCCGACGAAAGAGAGAACTGGCACTACGTCCCCTTTGACCGTCAGGGCATCAAACTGAGTGAACTGAGCCCCGCCCAAGATCACTACGCCTACGCGTTGCTGAACACCGGGCTCAGCCAAAAAGGATTCATGACCGCGACGACGATCATGAGTCTGGAACAGATCCTCCGTGAAAAAGAAAACCGTCCCGACGTACGCGACCCCGAAAAATACTACGTGACCATCTTTGGAAAACCCGGCAAGCAAGGTGCATGGGGTTGGCGATTCGAAGGTCACCACCTGTCGCTCAACTATACCATCGTGGACGGAAAGGTGGCGGTGACACCGGCTTTCTTTGGTACCAATCCCGCCGAAGTTCGCGAAGGCCCGCGAAGCGGCATCCGTCCTCTCGGAGCCATGGAAGACATCGCCCGCAAGCTGGTCCAATCGCTCGGCAACGCCGCCGTGTTCAGCGACAAGCCACCCAAAGAAATCTTGTCGGGTCAAGATCGCACGGCCAGCCCGCCGGAAGAGCAAGGCGTGAAAGGAAGCGACATGAATTCGCAACAGCGGGAACTGCTGTTGGGTGTCTTGTCTGAATTCGCCAGCAACGGTCGGCAGGAAATCAGCGGTGAAGCGATGCAAAAGATCCGCGATGCCGCCGACAACCTTCGATTCGCCTGGGCCGGTAGCACGAAACGGGGCGAGGCGCAGTACTTCCGCATCGTCATGCCGCAAGCGTTCCTGGTCGAATATGCCAACACGCAAAACGACGCCAACCACGCCCACGCGACCTGGCGTCTGTTCAACGGCGACTTCGGCCGCGATCTGCTCGGCGAACACATCAGCCAGGCGCATTGACATTGATGCTCGTCGCGGCAGTGCGTCCGATTTGTGACGCCACCAGAGATCGTTGAAGACGCCGACGCAATTGCGGGATTACAAGGAGTTCGCTTTCTGATGGAGCCCATCAGTCAAATGATCGTCTTTACCGCTGTTGCCGGCGGGGCGATCCCACTGGGCGGTGTGATTGCGTCATTTGAGAAGATTCGCCCCGGATGGCTCGAGGAGGAATTTCGTCACACCGTGATTGCGTTCGGCGGCGGCGCGCTGTTTTCGGCGGTTGCCTTGGTGCTGATTCCCCACGGCACCGAACAAATCGCGACCTGGGAAGCGGTGGTCGCATTCACCGCCGGTGGGTTGTGCTTTTGGGGCTTGCAGGTGTTACTCGATCGAAGTCAATCCTCGGCGTCTCAGCTGGTCGCCATGCTGTCGGACTTCATTCCCGAAGTGATGGCGTTAGGTGCATTGATCTCGGCCGGCAAGGGTGGCGCCATGCTGCTGGCGGGGATCATCACGCTGCAAAATCTACCTGAAGGCTTCAATGCCTATCGCGAGCTTCGCGGCAGCGGGATGGCAAGCCGCAAAATCTTGTTTTGGTTCACCATCGCAGCCTTGCTCGGTCCACTGTTGGGCCTTGTGGGATACCAGGTGTTGGCCGATCACGAGGTGGCTCTCGGTTGGATGCAAGTCTTCGCCGCAGCAGGCATTCTCTACTTGGTTTTCGAAGACATCGCGCCCCAAGCGACATTGAAAAACAGCAGCTTTCCACCGCTCGGTGCTGTGTTCGGGTTCCTGCTCGGGCTGTTCGGAAAACTCTTGGAGGGGTGACCGGCGAAGCTCTGTTCAACCCCGTTGGGGTTGGCGGCCTGTTGGCGACCGGATCTTGGGGTGCGCGGGCGCGACCCCAAGCTTTGATGTGGCACGCCGCTGGCGTGCGGGCCGCAGGAGCGGGTGCCGCTTAACTTGTTGCGTATGCCGCCAACTTCGCACGACCTTCGTGTGCGAAACGTTTCGCGGCATTGCAAACGAGAACGCGTGTACGCGGTTGCGTTGCGGTGTTAAATTGACGGCCCGCCATTGACGCCTGCCCCCGATTGGACCGACCACGACGATGCCCTTGCCCCACCCGTTGTTGCTTCGCCACAAATTAGCATCTGTTTCCCGCCACTGCGTCGCTACCGTTACAAGACGACGGAGGGTTCATGGTCTGGCGAGCGTCGCGACGTCCGTTTTGTCCCGCACGCTACTTGTGTTTGCCCTTCACATCGGCGTTTCGTACTCTGTCGCCGAAGATTGGTACCGCTGGCGGGGCCCCAATGGAGATGGAATCTCCACCGAAACGGAGTGGAACTGCGATTGGGAAAATGGGCAGCCGACCATCGCCTGGTCCCATTCGGTCGGCACCGGATTTTCGTCGGTCGTGGTCAAGGACGGACGCGTCTTCACGCTCGGTCACGTCGATGACCAAGACGTCGTCTATTGCCTGAACGTCGCCGACGGAGAGGTGATTTGGACGTTCGGCTATCCTGCGGAATTGGATGCCCGCGACTTCGAAGGCGGTCCGATTTCGACACCGACCGTCGATGGTGATCGGGTCTACGTGATGGGGCGTGCCGGTGAACTGTTTTGCCTGCAGACTTCCGATGGAACCAAAGTGTGGGGCAAAAATGTCGCCGAAGAGGCGGATGTGCGATTGCCCGGTTGGGGATGTTCGGCCGCTCCGCTGGTGATCGGCGACAAACTGTTGTTGAACCTCGGCGAATCCGGTGTCGCGGTCGACACGCACAGCGGCGAACTGTTGTGGAGTTCTGACGACCGGGAATGTGGATACGCGTCGCCCGTGTTGATCCCCGATTCCGATCCGACGGCGGCCGTGATCGCATCGGGACGTGCCTACATCGGTGTCGACATCCATTCAGGCAAACAACTTTGGGCCGAGCGTTGGTTGACCAGCTTCAATTGCAACGCCGCCGATCCGATCTTTCATGACGGCAAGATGTTTCTCTGCTCCGGATACAATCGCGGCGCGGCACTGTTCGATCTGAACGACGCGACGCCGAGTCTGATTTGGAAATCGAAGGAGATGAAGAATCAGATCCACAGTTCGATCCTGTATCAGGGGCACCTTTACGGCATCGACGGCGACATGGAAACCGGTGCACGGTTGCGTTGCATGGATTGGGCGACCGGTGAGATCCGCTGGTCGGTCGACGACTTGCGACCGGGTGGACTGGCGCTGGCCGGCGGTCGGTTGCTGTTACTGACCGAACCGGGAGAATTGATGATCGCACCGGCGACACCCGACGGCTGGGACCCCATCGCTGAAGGGAAAGTCCTTGACGGAAAATCCTGGACCGCCCCCGTCCTGTCCGATGGCCGCATCTTCTGTCGAAGCGTCCAAGGCCAACTCGTCTGCGTCGACTGCCGTGATTAGAATACCCGCATGACCGGC
>NZ_JBFHKV010000685.1:0-4765 GCF_041595215.1 Stieleria sp.
CCGTCACCGGCAGCACGGATCCATGAAACAGGAACCTCACGCGGCCCATCGTTGATGCGACTGGAGACGGCTTCCTTGCTCATGTCCAGGCTGACCAACAGACGCAGCACGCCCGTACCGACGTAGGACTTGGGGTCGTATTGGTAAATCTCGTCGGAGTGCCAGAATCCCGAACCGTCGAACGCGGCGTTGAGGACATGGCTGGGATCGTCCAATTTGAATGCCCACTTGCCGCCGGCGCCCCAGGGGTGGCCGGCGAACGTACCGCCGACGATCGCCAGGCACTCGGGATGCCGATTGAAGTTGTCGCTGGCGGCGTGGAAACCGACCAACCCTTTGCCGCCGATGATGAAGTCCATGAAGGCGTCACGCATCGCCGGTTCGGGGAATTGCATGTGGGTGGTGTTGTTCAACAGGATGGCGTCATACCGCGCCAGATTCTCCGCCCGGAAGACGTCATAGGTGTCGGCGAAATCGACTTCAAAGGCCTTGGATTTTTCCGCCATCATCCGAACGCATTCGTTGCCATGCGGAATCGACGTGTGAATGAATCCTTCGCAGCGATAAAAAACGAGCACGCGTCGCTTGGACAACGGTTTGGCCGCCAACTCGCTGGGAACAGCCGCGGCAATCTGGTGCTTCTCATTTTCCGACAACGGTTTAAATCGCTCGGCCTTTTTTTGCTCCCACTCATCAGGCTGCTGCGCAAGGAGTGATGGGGCGGACAAGAGTGCCAGGGCGGCGAACAGAATCAACAGGAGCCGCGATCGAGAGAGGCTGGGCATGGAGGGACCTGGAGGCGTGCGTGTTCAGCGGGGGGGGAGGGAACGCGTGGGAATGGCTATTGTAGTCTCCTTTACAGGCGTTCGGCAAAAGTGCAGGCTTGAGAAATGAGCAACACGGTGAACGAACGATCGAACGGCCCCGGCTATCGGCTGCTTGATTTCGGCCACGGACGCAAATTGGAATCATTCGGCGGCCGGATCTTGGACCGCCCCTCGCCGGCGGCCGAAGGCCAACGAAAACACCACCCGGATCTGTGGGCGGCCGCCGATTCTGTCTTCCATCTCGATTCCCGCGACTGGGAACATCGGACGCCTTGGCCGGCGGACCAGCGGGTCGACTGCGACGGATTTCAAATGCCGATCGCCCCCACGCCCTTCGGTCACGTCGGTGTTTTTCCCGAACAGGCGGCCAACTGGCGGTGGTTGCGCCAGACCGCTGCCCGAACCGGTGGAGACGCCAGCGGGATGAACCTGTTTGCCTACACCGGCGCAAGCTCGATCGTGATGGCCGCGACGGGGATCAAAGTCGCCCACGTCGACGCCGCCAAACCGAACGTCACGGCCGCGCGAGCAGCGGCGCAGCTGAACGGACTGGCCGATCATCCGATTCGATACCTGGTCGACGACGCGGCCAAATTCACCGCCCGCGAAGTCCGCCGCGGCAACCGGTATCAGACGATTGTCCTGGATCCCCCGGCGTATGGGCATGGGCCATCGGGCAAAGCCTGGAGACTCGAACGCGACCTCTGGCCGCTGTTGCAGGATTGCGTGTCCCTGTTGTCGCCGAACGGTTTTCGTCTGCTCATCACGGGGCATTCTCCGCAAGTCGCCGGCGAGGACGTGGTAGACTATTTGGCATCCAAGATGCCGAAAACGTTCTCGTTTTCGCCCCGTCGGTTTGATTCGATCGTCGACAGCGGACGTTTAACGCTGGACGATTCGGGTGGCCGAAAACTCGATGCCGGCTTTTTTGTTCGGGTCACTTTCCATTCGCCTGATGCATGACGACTGATTCTTCCACACCACTGCCCGCCGACCGCTCGACTGCCGACCGCTCGACTGCCGACCGCTCGACTGCCCCCACCGCGCCCGCCCGCTCGGTGGCGCAGTTGCAGGCCGAGCTGATTGGCTGGTTCGACGGCCGCGGTGAGATCGCCGTCGCGTTCTCCGGCGGGGTCGACAGCAGCGTGGTGTTGGCCGCGGCGCTCCGCAGCACCGCCCGCGCGGTCACCGCCGTCACGGCAGTTTCGCCCAGTGTCGCGACCTGGCAACTCGAACTGGCACAATCGGTCGCCAAGCACCTGGGGGCAACGCATCGATTGATGGAAACACACGAAGTCGAATTGCCCGCGTACCAAGTCAATGACGGCTCGCGTTGCTTTCACTGCAAGAGCACGCTGTATCAAACACTTCACCAGTTGTGCCAGAGTCCGACGCTTCGGGACGCGACGATCGTTTCGGGAACCAACGCCGACGATTTGGGCGATTATCGACCGGGCATCGCCGCCGGTGATCAGGCCGGTGTCTTGAAACCGCTGGCGGAATTGAACATCGACAAGGCCGGCGTTCGCGAGATCGCACACCGATTCGGTTTGCCCAATGCAACCTTGCCCGCTTCGCCGTGTCTGGCTAGCCGGATCGCCTATGGGGTGCCGGTGACGGTCGAGCGATTGCGGCGGGTGGAAAAAGCGGAAGACTTGTTGCGTGGTCTGGGATTGGACGACGTTCGCGTCCGGTACCACGAAGGTGACCTGGCGCGCATCGAAGTCCCCGCGGACCAAATCGTCAAACTGACCGCCGCCCCCATCCGTACTCGGCTGTCAGAGCAATTGATCGGCATCGGCTTTCGTTACATCACCCTGGACTTGCAAGGCTTTTCCAGCGGCAGCATGAACCGCCAACTCGTCTCGCTCGGCCAACCCATTGATCCCGGCAAGTGACTCCCGCCTGGGGCAATCCGATCGAGCCCCACACAACGTTTTCGAGAGACTTCATGAACAAGACCGCAGCTGATGATTCGTCAGACGAAGACTCCCGCGATGGCGATGCGAGGGAAACCACCGACGCGGCATGGCAGCAAGCTGCCACGACCGATGATTCGGTTGGCGATTCGGCAGCGGGAGACAAAACGAGCGTCACCGAATCCATACCTCTGCCACTGTCGACGGCCAGCTTGGTCGGATCGCGGCTGGCAGGCTATCTGATCCTCAGCCGTCTCGGTCGCGGCGGCATGGCCGACGTCTACGCCGCCCGAGACATGGCGCTCGAACGCGATGTCGCGATCAAGGTGTTGCGCCCCGACTTGGCCCGTGACCGCGACTACATCACGCGTTTCCGGCGCGAAGCCAAGGCGGCCGCCAAGCTGAATCATTCCAACATCGTCCAAATCTACGAAGTCGGTGAAGACGCCTCGCGACATTACATCGCCCAAGAGTTGATCTCGGGGCAAAACCTTCGCGAATACCTCGAACGCAACGGGACCGTCGGTCCCGAGCAGGCGATCGAGATTCTCTACGGGGTCGCGTCCGCACTCGACGCGGCGGCGATCGAGGGCATCACGCACCGTGACATCAAACCCGAGAACATCATGTGGTCCAAGGCGGGGTCGGTCAAAGTTGCCGACTTCGGACTGGCCCGATTGGGCGACGACGTGGATGGCAGTCGCGCCGATTTGACCCAGGCGGGGCTGACCCTTGGAACGCCACGGTACATGAGCCCGGAACAGGTCCAAGGTCGGCCGGTGGATCCGCGCAGCGATTTGTATTCGTTGGGCGTGACGATGTACCACCTGCTTTCCGGACGCCCTCCGTTTGAAGCCGATGATCCGCTCGCGCTGGCGTTTGCCCATGTCAACGAAACGCCCAAGCCGCTCGATCGCGTTCGAGGTGACAAAGATGTCCCCGAATGGTTGGTCGCGATCATCGCCAAGCTGTTGCGGAAAGACCCGGCCGAACGCTTTCAATCACCCGGCGAGTTGCTCGACGCGCTGACCGGTGACGATGCGACCCAACGCAGCAACACGCGTCGCTTGGCCGGCGCCGCGACCGCGACGGCCCGTTTGCAACGGGTCGCGGATGAGGAAAAACGAGACCGTGCTCGACGTCGAAAACGGATGATCGTACTCAGCCTGGTTCCGATCCTGGCCGTCGGGCTGGGGATCGCCACGGCATCCCAAGTCAAACGCCCCGCCGTGGCGGACCTGTTGCGCCCCGACCAAGTCCCCCAGCGGGGGTCGATCGAAGAGCAGTATTTGGAAGCCGCCGAACGAGACGACGTCCCGGGTTGGAAAGCGATCGAAACCTATTTCCCCCCCGGCGACAGCGCCGTGATGCAGGCGTATGTCAGCAAGGCGAAGTTACAGCTGGCCAGATTGTATCTGGAGCAAGATCGAATCGCCGAGGCTGAAGCCACGCTGGTCGAATTGCTCAATAATCCCACCACCGACCGGAAATATCGCTTGATCGCGTTGGCCCGACGGGTCCAGGCCGCCAAACAGAGCGGGGACAAATTACGCGTCGACGAAGCGAAACGACAACTCAAAGCCGCCTATTCGGACATCAAGTCGTCCAATGCGGCGGCGATTACCCTGTTCGAGGCGGTGTTTTCCGGACGCGAGCGGCTGGAATTGGGAATCGAACCCGCCCCGACCGAATAAAATTTCACCCGGGGATCGATCGAGCTAAACTAGAACGCCTCTCGTTTTGGGGAACCCTCGTTACACACCTTTTTCATTTCAGTCATGCTGTATTTTAGTCTTTGGGCCGTCTTGATGCTGGCCGTGATCGTCGCCGTTCCGGTCGCTGCAAAAATGTCGTCCGGCGGGCGCGTTGCAAAGACAGACAACGGCGACGCGGAATTGGAGGAAGATGCGGCAGGCGAGGGCAGTGGCGATGACCACGAAGTGCTCGAAGATGACTTCGGCGGCGGCGACGTCGAAGCGCTCGAAGACGACGCGTTCGATGAAGTTAAGTGACGTCGAC